>CAZRCR010000384.1:0-3314 GCA_964598615.1 uncultured Anaerolinea sp. | reverse complement strand
GAAATCACCTTCACCACGGTCCTCTCGCGCTTGCAACCCAGCCTGCTCAAACAGGCGGCAACCGAGCTCCTTTATCATCCCGGAGAGATCATTTTTCAGGAGGGGGAACTCGGAGATGCCCTGTATATTATCCGCGCCGGGGTGGTGGCCGTCTTGAAAGGTGGCTTGAACGCGCCCACAGTGCTTGGCTTTCGCGGTCCCGGGGAAGTGGTGGGGGAAGTGGCCATGATCGACAGTCGTCCGCGTTCGGCCAGTCTGGCGGCGGTGCGCAGTACGCGGTTGATGCGCATCAAGCGTGAGGTCCTCCAACAGGTGCTGGCCCAGGACGCGGCTGCCAGCGCCAGTCTCATGCGTACGCTCACAACTCGTCTGCGCGAATCGGACAATGCACTGGTTTCCATTGCAGCCAAGGATGAAGGCATCTCGAGCGAAGTTTTGCACCTGCGCGCCGAAAAGGAGCGCTTGTTGGAACTTCAACATTTGCGCGAAGAGATGACCAACCTGGTTGTTCATGATCTGCGCATCCCGCTGGGCAATATTACCAATGCCATCGGCCTGCTGCGCATGGTCCTGCCGCCGGAGATTTGGGAGGAGAACCGGGAGGTACTTGAGATTGCTCAGGGCAATGCCGAACACCTGACCCGCATGTCGGAAAGTCTGCTCGAAATGTCGCGCCTGGAATCGGGCGAAATGACCATTCATTGGCGGGATATCGATCTGTCCCGGCTGGTGAACAGCGCTTGCGAACAGGTCAGTTTGTTTGCCCAAAAGCGCGTCAGTATCCAGAAAAAACTGGCTGCCAGTCTGCCTGATATTCGCGGCGACTGGGAATTGCTCTTGCGTGTGCTGCTCAACCTGCTGGATAATGCCCTGAAGCATACACCTGAAGGAGGGGCCGTGACCGTGTACGTTGAGCCGCACCGGACACGCGTCCAGATTGCCGTGAATGATACCGGTCCCGGTATTCCGCCGGACCGCCGTGAGCGTGTTTTCGAGCGCTTTGCCCGCATGGATGATGATCAACCTGTCCGCCCCGGGTTTGGCTTGGGTTTGGTCTTTTGCCGCCTGGCAGTGGAAGCCCACGGCGGGAAGATCTGGGTGGAGGATGGCGAGGATGGTGTGGGAAGCAAATTCGTCCTCACCCTGCCTCTTACGGGAAAATGAGTGTCCGCACAAATACGAGCTGAAGATCACGCGGGCCAACCCGCGTTTTTTATTCATGGTACAATTGTTCTACTTTTGTAACGAAAGTCTTTCTTATGACAGCGATCCAATCCCCCGCAGAATTTACCCTCTTCCGCAAGCATGCCGCTGACCGCCACAGCCCGGTGGCCTGGCTGCGTTCACATACCACACGCTACTGGTGGCTGGTGATTATTCTGTTCATCGGCGCCATTGGCAATGCCGCACTGGCTGGCGTTGTACCGATCCTGACCGGCGACGCTTTCAATGCCATGCTTCAGGCCACGCCGGATGTGAGCGTGCTCCTCCCTCTGGCGCTCGTTATGGGCGGTTCGCAGGTCGTGCGCGGTATCCTTCAGCTTGGGCGCAACTTCGGCGCCGAACTGATCGCTCAGCGCATCGAGCGCGACGTGCGCGACGAACTCTACGTGTCGCTGCTCGGCAAGAGCATGACCTTCCACAACCTCCAGCCGGTGGGCGACACGATGGCGCGCGCCACCAATGACGTACGCGAGGTCAACTACATGTTCAGCCCGGGTGTCAACCTGGTGGTGGGTTCGCTCATCTTCCTGATCATGCCCATCATCTATGCCCCGCGCTACCACTGGTCGCTGGTGCTGACCCCGATCCTGTTCACCATCTTTTACTTCGTTGCCCTGCGCTGGTATCTGCGTACGCTCAACCCAATCACGGAAGATGTGCGTGACTCTTTCGGCAAAATGAACACGCACCTCTCCGAGGCCCTGGATGGTATCGAAACGCTGAAGGGCGCGGCGCAGGAGGAAGCCGAGATCAAACGCTTCAATGTCAACTCCCGCCGCCTGCGCGCCAACAACATCCGCCAGGGTGACGTGGAAGCCAGTTTTGTGCCGCTCCTGCTCTTCTTCATTGCCTTGGCCGCGGGTCTCTTCCATGCTTTGTTGCTCTACCGGCAGGGCATTCTGAACGTTGGGGATGTGATCGCTTACTTCGGTATCCTGCTCATGCTCGAGTTCCCCACCTGGACCTCGATCTGGGCCTACTCGCTCATCTCCTCCGGTCTGGCCGGGGCGCGCCGTATTCTGGACCTGATGAATCGCGAAAACAACCTCGATCAGAATGTGGCCGGACACACGGGCAAGATGACCGGCAAGATCGAGTTCCGCAACGTATCCTTTGCGTATCCGGCCACGGAGAGGAAAAAAGTCGACGAGCGTGGCAATGTTCTCGCTCTTGATGAGCTGGCTTCCGGTCCAGACGATGTGTTGGAAAACATCTCCTTCACAGTGCAACCGGGACAGACAGTTGCCATCGTCGGCCAGACTGGCACCGGCAAGACCTCGCTAGCGAAACTGGTCAACCGCATCTATGACGCCACCCAGGGGCAGGTGCTCGTGGATGGCGTGGATGTGCGTGACTGGAACCTTGCCTCCCTGCGCTCGCAGATCTCCATCATCGAACAGGATGTATTCCTCTTCTCCCGCTCCATTAAGGACAATATTGCTTTCGGCAAACCGGATGCCACGCAGGAAGAGGTCGAGACCGCGGCCAAGTCTGCCCAGGCTGACGAGTTCATCGGCACCTTTGAAAAGGGCTATGAGACGGTCATCGGTGAACGCGGGGTGACGCTCTCCGGCGGGCAGCGCCAGCGCCTTGCCATCGCACGCGCCTTCCTGACCGACCCGCGCATCCTCATCCTCGACGATTCCACCAGCGCCATCGACTCGGCCACCGAAGACATGATCCAACGCGCCATTGCCTCTGCTGCCAGGGGCCGCACCACGCTTATCATCACTCATCGTCTGTCCCAAATCCGCTGGGCTGACCTGATCATCGTTCTGCGCAGCGGCCGCATCGCTGCCATCGGAAATCACGATGAGTTGATGCAGACATCCGAGGCGTACAGCCGCATCTTCCGGGAATAATTGCGAAAACGCTATTCGTAAATCGTAATTTGTGGAAGAACACCGAATAACCAATACCCGTTCACCAATCACGAGGACTCATGGGTTTCTACGAAGGTCTTAACGAAGAGAAATATGACCGTCAGTACAAGGACCGCGTCCTGGTCAAACGCATCACGGCGCAGTTCGCTCCCCAGAAACGCAAAGTGGCCTTCATTGCCATCCTGACCGTCATCCTGGCGCTCATCA
>CAZRCR010000383.1:0-3315 GCA_964598615.1 uncultured Anaerolinea sp. | reverse complement strand
CGAATATGCACTTTGCGCGCAAGGAGAGCGGACGGTTTTATTTACATCCTGTGGATCGGGAATTTGCGTTTGGGATTTTAACTAAAGGTGATTCCATATCGGAAGATAGACCTAAAACAGATTTATTCATCCCAGTTTCATATATAAGAAAACGCACCGACTTTACGCAAATTGGATTAACTGCTCGCGCCGCCGACTACTTTGCACAAGCCCGCAAGCCCCGCGCGGAATGGAAAAAACTGGAAGACCTCTCCGCGCAACTGGCAGAATTTGACCTGCGCTGCGCCGCTGGGGATTATGATACGGCGGCGAGTGTACTAACCGACATTGATGGTGATTATTTATTATTGTGGGGACATTATCGCTTGATAATTGAAATGCACCTACGTATAAAGGATAAATTACATGATAAATACTTTATCGCGGAAAATATGCTTGGATTGGGATATGCATATTTTTTTACTGGGCAAGTAAAAGAATCTGTTGAGTATTACGAATTTGGTTTACAAACTGCATATGAAGAAAAGAAGCGCGAATGGGAAGGTGCATTTCTTGGAAGCCTAGGAAATTGCCATAGCGTTTTGGGTAATGCAGATAAAGCCATCGAATTTTACGAACAGGCATTGGTCCTTGCTCGTGAATTTCGCGACCGTAAAAACGAAGGATCGCATCTCGGCAACCTTGGAAGACTCTATTATGCCGAATTGAGCGATGGACGCAAAGCCATCGATTATTATAAAGATGCATTGATTATTGCCCGCGAGATTGGTGACCGTAAGGGTGAATCGCAAAGACTTGAAAACTCTGGACATGCTTATTTGAGTCTCGCAGAGTATCAAGAGGCTTTAAAATATTATCAGCAAGCCATTCAAATTGCAGATGAAATGCCGTTTCCCTTAATTCAAAATTTTGCACGCTGGGGATCGGCACAGGCTTATCTTCTCCAAGATGATTTGGTCAATGCCCGCGCCACTATCGAAGCCGCACTTCAATATGATGTGCCGCAAAACAATCACAATGCCAGCGCCCTGCACGGAATCATCGCCTTGCGGCAGGGGGACGCAAGCGCGGCACGGGGAGCCTTTGTCCGCGCCATCGGGCAGGCGGATGAGATCCTGTCCAAGACGGCGGAGTATTATTCCGCGCTGGATGCGAAGGGGCTTTCGATTTGCGGATTGACGATTTGCGATTTACGATTGAAGAACAATGACGGTAGGGGCGACCTTCATAGTCGCCCTGGTGATGCGGCAAACCGGGCAGGGACACCCACAGGGCTTAGCCCTGTCCCTACGGTTGCGGACGCCATCGAGACATTCAAAAAGGCGCGCCAGATCGCCCCGCACGCCGGGGTGGTGAAGCACGTGCTGCGTCTGTTCGACGAACTGGTAAAATGTGATTCGCAAGGACTTTTGAAAGAAGTACGCACAGTGATCGAAAATCAAGGCGCGTGATCCATAAAACAGAATTCGACAATCTCAAACCTACACAGGAGAGCACACCATGATGGAATTGTTCGACAGCAACTCGATCGCAGTCAACAAGCAGGGGAAGAAGTCTGAAAAGCAGATCCAGGAGATCAAGGAAGCGGTCAAGCCGAGCATCTGGCTGTGGGTGGGACTGGCGATGCTGGTCTTTGGCGGGTGTTTCTTCGCCTTCCTGATCTCGATGGAATCGGGTGCGGCCAGCGCCTTCGGCGCCATCATCGCCGCGGTGGGACTGTTCGCCGCCCTGCGCGGGGCGTCCAACTGGAACCTGCGCCGCAAACTGCTGGCAGAAGCGGTCCAGTCCGCAGAAGGGACGGTCACCTTCAAGGAACAGGGCGTAGCCGGTCAACTGATCGACGTGGACCGCTACATCGCCGCCACCAGTGATGGCCGCAAACTGGCCCCGCTGGGTCTGGCAGGGATCAGCCCGAAATTACCGCCGGGAAACTATCGCTTCTATTTCTTGAAGACGCGCAACTGGCTGCTGGGCGCTGAGCCGCTCTCCAGCGAAGCCGAACTGCTTGCCAACCTGAACGGACTCCTGGAAAAATCCATCGCCTTCGACCTGGCTTCGGTCCGCCAGCAGGCGCAGGCGGGTCAACTCAAAACCTTCGAGGGCAAGCCCAAACTCGAAACCAAGGATGAGAGCGTCTTCCGCACCGGCGAGGACCCCCTGATCGTCCCGCATTTCTTCTGCGTCATGGGCGACCTCCGCTTTGAGATCTCCATGTCCGCCCACAGCGCCATCATCCCCGATCTCAACCACCGGCTGTATTACCGGGAAGGGGACCCGAAGATGCTCGCGGGATTGGAAGCGCTGTAACCACCGGTACATCCGGACGATAACCCTCCCGGCCAGCCAAGGCTATCATTGCACAAATCCTTTCTGGAGGCAGCCAGCATGTCAACCGAAGAAATGCAAGAGATCCACACCCTGCGGCAGCGCGTCCATGCCCTGGAGATGCAGGTCGAGTTCCTCTACAAGCAATTCAACCTGACCTATGAAGCAGCCCCGCAAGCGACCGACGACCCGCGCGTGGTGGCGGCCCTGCGTGCGCACAACACCGTCGAAGCCATCCGCTTCTACCGCGAAGCGCACAACGCCGGTCTGGCGGAGGCCAAGTCCGCGGTGGAGGAGATCGCCGCCCGTCTGGGGATCAGATAAAAGCAGGAAACAAAAGCCCAAAAAGCATCCGAAGTCACAAAACCTTCGGATGCTTTTTTGATCACGAATTTCCAATCACGAATAACCGTCCCTACTCTTCCCCGCTCAACAACTTGATCTTCTCCCACGGTTTGAGGGACTCGTCCGCCGCCAGCACCGCTTTCAACTCGTACATCTCATCACGGATGGCAGCCGCCTTCTCGAACTCGAGGTTCTTGGCCGCTTCCTTCATCTGGCGTTCCATCTCGGAGATGACCTTCTGCAGCTCGCCGCGCGAGGTCACATCACGGTGCTTGCCGGTCTTGTACTCGCCGCGCGTCTCGGCCACGCCCTTGGCCGACAGGGTGTCGCTCAGGTCGCGGATCGCCTTGTGGATGGAGACGGGCACGATACCGTGATCCTGGTTGAACTTGACCTGCTTCGCCCGGCGGCGGGTGGTCTCGTCGAGGGCGCGCTTCATCGAGTCCGTGATGCGGTCGGCGTACATGATAACCCGTCCATTGACATGGCGGGCGGCGCGGCCGATGGTCTGAATGAGAGCCGTATCCGAACGCAGGAAACCTTCCTTGTCGGCGTCGAGAATGGCCACCAGCGACACTTCGGGCAGGTCGAGGCCCTCGCGCAGCAGGTTGATGCCCACCACCACGTCGAACACGCCCAGGCGCA
>CAZRCR010000382.1:0-3340 GCA_964598615.1 uncultured Anaerolinea sp. | reverse complement strand
CATCCAGAGCGGGGCGATCACGAACACGGCTTACATGGTGGCAGGCGACCAGCAATCGGCCCCCGTCAGCCTGACCGTTATGGTGGAAGCCATGCCCGCACTGACGCTGACCAAAACCGCCAGCCCGAACTTCTATACCTTTGCCGGGGAACCGATCACCTATACGTTCGTGGTGACCAACACCGGGAACGTGCCGCTGACCGAGGTGATGGTGGTTGATCCCAGCCTGTCCTCCGTGGAATGCCCCGAACTGACGAACGGCGTGCTTGCCCCCGGCGAGAGCATCACCTGCACCGGCAAGTTCACCGTCGCCAGCCAGAACGTGGGTCTGACAATCACGAACATTGCCGCGGCCAGCGCCAAATACGGGGATATCAGCATCCCGTCCGAACCGGTCAGCGCGCTGGTTTACTTCAACTCGCCTGTCACGGAGTCCCCGCCACCCCCGGATAACAGCTTCTGCTCATCGATTACCGATATGGCAGTTTGTAACTCCTATTATCCGGTTTGCAGAGAAAGCTCTGAAGTACCAGGAGTATGTGAGCCGGTACCGTAAACCGGCGGTAAAAACACAGGATCAACCATGGCGCGGATGAACCGGTCCGCGCCATTTGATTCCCGGGCGCGTGGTTTATAATCCACCCGAATGATGATGGAGAAGGATGGTTTGGTTCCGGAAGAACACCGCAGGTCGGTCCGTTTCAGCGGATACGATTATTCCGCCGCGGGAGGATATTATGTGACGGTGGTGGCATTTCACCGGGAATGTTTGTTTGGCGAGATCGTGGACGGGGAGATGCGGTTGAATGCATTGGGGAGGATCGTGCGGGAGGAATGGTTTCGGTCCGCCGAAATTCGCAAAGAGATCCGTCTCGAAGAAGATGAATTCGTTGTGATGCCAAACCACATCCACGGCATTATTTGGATTTACGATGTAGGGGCGGACGGCGTCCGCCCCGATGATGGACAACAAATCATCAAACCCACGGGATTTAACGCACGGGGCGCATACCATGCGCCCCTACAACGACCGCCGAAATCGTTGGGATCGTTCATTGCCGGGTTCAAGGCATCGGTAACATCGCGCGCCGGGCGGGAATTGATTGGCCGAGCAGGCATCGAGCCTGCATCGGCCATATCGGGCCCGCGTGGGCCCGATAATTCCGCCAACATCTGGCAACGCAATTATTACGAGCATATCATTCGAGATCAAAAAGATTACGAACGGATCGCCGGATACATCCTCGCCAACCCGTCCAATTGGAACGCAGACGACGAAAACCCGGAGATCGCCTTACAATAAATTTACGAGGTACCCATGTCCATGACCGACCGTGTCCGCAAATTACGCCAGCAATCGCTCGACGCGCAGGAAACCCTGTCGTCCGAGCGCGCCGAATTATTGACCGATTTCTATGTCGGTACGGGCACGATATATCGTGCCCCGACCTCCGCACCCGTCCAACGCGCCCTGGCCTTCCAATACCTGATGGAGCACAAGACCGTCATCATCAACGACGGCGAACTCATCGTCGGCGAGAAGGGACCCGCGCCCAAGGCTGCCCCGTCCTACCCGGAACTGTGCTGCCATTCGTTGGAAGACCTGGATATCCTGAATTCGCGCCCGAAAACGGCTTTCAAGGTTGCGCCAGGAACGCGCAAAGCCTACGAGGAAAAGGTCATCCCGTTCTGGGGTGGACGGTCGCTGCGGGATCTGATCTTTGCCGAAATGACCGACGAATGGAAAGCGGCTTACGAAGCGGGCATCTTCACCGAGTTCATGGAGCAGCGCGCCCCCGGTCACACCGTGCTGGACGGGAAGATCTATCACAAGGGCATGTTCGATTTCATCGCCGAGATCGACGAGCGCCTGTCCACGCTCGATACCCTGAACGATCCCGAGGCCTATGCCAAACAGGAAGAACTCAAAGCCATGCGCATCAGCGCGCAGGCACTCGTCCGTTTCGGGGAGCGCTACGCCGCAGAAGCGCGCCGCCAGGCTCAGGGTCAGCCCGATCCGCAGCGCCGCGCCGAGCTGGAAAAGATCGCCGAGGTCTGCACACAGGTCCCGGGGCACGCGCCGCGCGATTTCCACGAGGCGCTGCAATACTACTGGTTCGTCCACCTGGGCGTGACCACCGAACTGAACACCTGGGACTCGTTCTGTCCCGGTCACCTCGACCGGCACCTGGCTCCGTTCTACGACCTGACCGCGCACGAACGCGAGTATTACGAAGAATTGCTCCAATGCTTCTGGGTCAAGTTCAACAACCAGCCCGCCCCGCCCAAGGTGGGCGTGACCGCCGCCGAGAGCGGCACCTATACCGACTTCGCCCAGATCAACGTGGGCGGCCTGCTGGCCGACGGCTCGGATGGCGTAAGCGAGGTCTCGTACCTGCTGCTCGACGTGATCGAGGAGATGCGCCTGCTCCAACCGTCATCGTCGGTCCAGGTCAGCAAGAAAAATCCCGACCGCTTCGTCAAACGCGCCGCCAGGATCATCCGCACCGGCTTCGGCCAACCGTCGGTCTTCAACGCGGATGTGGTGGTGCAGGAGATGGTACGCGTGGGCAAGTCACTGGCCGATGCCCGTGACGGCGGGACGAGCGGCTGCGTGGAAACCGGCGCGTTCGGCAAGGAAGCCTATATCCTGACCGGGTACTTCAACATCCCGAAGGTCCTGGAACTGACCCTGCACGACGGACTCGATCCCCGCACCGGTCGTCAGCTCGGACCTCGGACCGGCGAGCCAAAATCCTTTGAATCTTTCGACGACCTGTTCACCGCCTTCGAGAAGCAGATGCTCCACTTCATCGACATCAAGGTGCGCGGCAACAACGTCATCGAGCGGCTGTATGCCGCTTACATGCCTGCCCCCTTCCTGTCCCTGCTGGTGGACGACTGCATTGCCCGCGGCAAAGATTATCACGATGGAGGACCACGCTACGACTCGTCCTACATTCAGGGTGTGGGTATGGGGACCATCACCGACTGTCTCTCCGCCATCAAGCGCCATGTCTTCGAGCAAAAAACTTTCACGATGGAGAAGATGCTTGAAATCCTCGATGCCGATTTTGCGGGGTTCGAGCGTGAGCGATTGACGCTGGTCAACAAGACGCCGCGTTACGGCAACGACGATCCCGTCGCGGACGACCTGCTGGTGCGCGTCTTCGAGGCCTATTTCAACGCCATCGACGGGCGCAAGAATACGCGCGGCGGCCAGTACCACATCAACCTGCTGCCCACCACCTGCCACGTCTACTTCGGCTCGGTGACCGGCGCCACGCCCGACGGGCGCAAGGCCCGAACTCCGCTCTCGGAGGGCATTTCCCCGGTCCAG
>CAZRCR010000381.1:0-3340 GCA_964598615.1 uncultured Anaerolinea sp. | reverse complement strand
CTCGATATACTGCTGGAGCGATCCGGGACCGAACGGCCCGTCGCGCAGCACCGTGGGCGGGACGATGCCCCAGCCGAGGGCTTCACTGACGAGATACGCCGCCACTTCGCGCCCGGCCAGGGTCGCTTCGGGGAAGTCCCACAACGGCTGTTCGCCGCGCTGCGGCTTATAGATGGCAGCGAGAGTCTGGCCCTCGTGAGTCACGTCGACGAGGAAAGTGTAGTTGGAGCCGAGCAGGAACTGTCCCTGCAGGCTGATCTCGCCCTGGGTCAGGATGGGAAAGATGGGTTCCGTGGACTGGCTCATAAAAAAAAAATCACCACACAGGACGCCAGGGACACAAAGTTGGGGGTCTGAAAGCGAGCACGGCTCTCCAGCCTTTTCCGTTGTGTTCCCTGCCCCCGCTTGTCGGCGGGCGTGCCCTGCGCGGTTAATTCTAATGCTTATGCCCGTTCTTCTTCGGGCAGAAATGACCTTCGGGTTCCATCGGCTGGCCGCACTGTGTGCAGATGGGCCGTCCGCGCTTGAGCACTTCAGTGCCCCAGGCACGCAAACGCTGGCACTGGGTGCGCGTGGCCCAGTAGCGGGTCACTGCGGCTTCCTCGGGGTCATCGCCTTCCATGACGATCTCGCGCGCCAGGATGACCACCAGGTCGCGGTCAGAGTCGTAGCCCAGACCCATCTCCCCGGCCCGGTAAAGCGGGTCCACGGGCGGGAGGATGCGCATTTTCTGCTCGTCATAGTCCGCCGCCGGAACCGGCAGGCCGGGGAACTGGCGGGCGATCTCGTCGAACAGGTTGCCCAGCCCCGACACCAGCGACTGGAGCTGTACCTTCTCGATGATGATCGTCACCGGCTGGGGATCGGTCTCGCGCCAGCCCTGCAGGTAGAATACGCGCTGGCCAGGCTGGCCGATGGCATCCGTGGTGATGTGCTGGACGGGGTTAAGATCGAGTTCGAAGCGGGGCATGGTTATCCTTGCTTGATCTGGAACACGTCGAGGTCACGCGCCACACGCACGTTGGGGAAAATCGCCTGGGCCTCCGTCAGGATGTCCTTTTCACGGTAGCGGCGCGAGAGATGGGTCAGGATGAGCTGCTTCACATTGGCCTGCACGGCCAGTTCGGCGGCCTGTTTTGCCGTCAGGTGCGAGAACTGCCCGGCAAGTTCGGCTTCCTCTTCCGTGTAAGTGGACTCGATCACCAGCGCGTCGGCATCCTGGCAGGCAGCCACCAGGTCCGAGGTCCGCCCGGTATCGCCGATGTGGACGAGGTGCAGTCCCGGCTTGAGCGGGCCGAGCACGTCCTCGGATCCCACCTTGCGCCCGTCCTCCAAGGTGACCGTTTTCCCGTCCACAAGTTCGCGACGGATCGGTCCGAACGGGATGCCGAGGGCATCCGCCTTCTCGGGCAGGAAAGGACGGCGGGCGCGTTCCTCGAAGCGGTACCCCAGGCTGTCGGAGCCGCGGTGGAAGACAGGGAATGCGCTGACAGTGAAATCATCGGTTTCGAAGAAAATGCCCGGTTTGATCTCATGCAAATTCAGGGGCATGGGCGCTTCACGGCCGCGCAGAACGATATCGTAGAGCAGGTCATGGATGCGGTCGAGCGCCCAGCGCCCGCCGTAGATGTTCAGTTCTTCGATGGCCTCCCAGCGCATGAACGTGGAAAGCAGGCCGGCCAGACCGAGGATGTGGTCGAGGTGGCCGTGGGTGATCAGAATATTGGTAAGACCTTTGAAGCCGACACCCGATTGCAGGATCTGGCGCTGGGTGCCCTCGCCGCAGTCGATTAGGAAACGAAGTTCGTCGTGCTTGACGATCTGGGCAGGCAGCCCGCGCCGCGCCGATGGGGCGGAGGCAGAGGTGCCGAGGAAGATGATTTCATACATGGGGGGTATTATACCCTTCGGGCTTGCAATCTCAAAAATGGGTATTGTCTCTCTCCCGGTTTCGGGCTAAACTAATAACGTATGTCCGCACCCAAACCCGACCTCCGTTACGTTGCAGAACAGATGGCCCGGCTGATCGAGGTCAGCGTTACGCTCAACTCGACCCTCAACCTGGATGACTTGCTTCGCTTCATCATCCGCACCGCCACGGAGATCCTGGACTGCAAATCGGTTTCCATCCTGCTTTACGATGAAACGCGCGACAAACTGATCTTCGCCGCCGCCACGGGATCGGACCCGAAACGGCTGGCTGAGATCCCCGTGCCGCTCGACGGCAGCCTGGCCGGGATGGTCTTCCGCGAGAACAAGACCATCATCATGTCGGACGTACAGCGCGACCCGCGTCATTACCCGGCAGTGTCCAAACACGTGGATTTCGAAGTCGAAAACCTGCTGGCTGTGCCGATGCGGGTGAAAGACAAGCCCACCGGAGTTCTGGAAGCTCTCAACAAACACGATGGCCCCTTCGACGAAAGCGATGCGGACATCCTTTCGGTCATTGCCTCGCAGGCGGCTGTGGCCGTGCACAATGCCCGGCTGGTGAAAGCACTTCAGGATGCTTACGCCGAGATCCAGGCCACCGACCAGTTGAAGACGAATTTCCTGGCCCTGGCTTCGCACGAACTGCGCACCCCGCTGGGGATCATCATCGGGTATGCCTCGTTCCTCCAGGAGGAATCGCAAGGGGAACTCTCCGACCATGCCAAGCAGGTGCTCAACGCCGCCATGCAAATGCGCGTGCTGGTGGACGCCATGACCAACCTGAACATGCTGCGCTCGAAGGAAATGGTTATGCACCGGCTGGTGGTTCCCATCCAACAAGTGCTGCGTTCGGCCTATGGCGAGGTGCAGCAACTGGCCGACGCCAAGGGGCAGCGGGTGATGCTCGAAGTGCCCGATAAACCGGTGCCGGTCAAGTGCGACCCGGATAAGCTGAAATCGGCCTTCGTCAACCTGCTGGACAATGCCGTGCGCTTCACCCCGGAAGGCGGACAGATCACCATTGGGGCCGCGTTGCAGCCCGGCGGCGAAGTGTTGACATGGGTACGGGATACCGGCAAGGGCATCCCTGCCGGGGAACTGAAGAAAATCTTCACCGAGTTCTACCAGATCTAACCGCACACCACCCGCAAACACGGCGGTATGGGTTTGGGCTTATCGATCGCGCGCGAGATGATCGAAATGCACGGCGGCAAGATCTGGGTGGAGAGCGTTGAAGGCAAAGGGAGCAAGTTCATGTTCTTCCTACCTCAAAATGCTGCACAGGCCTCCGCCGCAAAATCTGTTTTTACCGCATGATGTACCTATTCAATTAAATCCGTTATGGTATAATGAGGGTCGTTCGGGGCGTGGCTCAGACCGGCTAGAGCACTCGGTTCGGGACCGAGAG
>CAZRCR010000380.1:0-3348 GCA_964598615.1 uncultured Anaerolinea sp. | reverse complement strand
AAGCGCGCATGAAAGAACGCGGCTATAATCAGGTTGGACTGGTTGCCATGCCGCTCGCTCATCTTTGCAATTGGACCTATGAGCCGCGCGCGTTGGCCCGGGCGCGTGAGACCCGTTCCCAGGTCGGGTTGACGGCTGTTGAGCGCAAAGAAAACGTTGCTGGCGCGTTTCGCGGTGACCCGGCTCGGGTATCTGGCAAAAACGTTCTCCTCATGGATGATGTTGCCACTACTGGAGCAACTTTGTCGGCTTGCGCAGAAGCGTTGATGCAAGCTGGCGCTGTGAAAGTTTATTCCCTGACGCTTGCCCGTGCGCTACCTCATCACGGCTTGCATGTTGCATAACCATCCCAATCCCAAGAAGGAGGAACCTATGTCAGTCAAAGTTGAGATCTTTGCACGAAACATGGAAGCATCAGACCGCCTGAAGGATTACATCAACAAGAAAGCCTCCAAGTTGGGCAAATACTTGCCCGAGTTGGAGTCGATACGGGTGGATTTGGATTATGTCAAATCTGCCCGTAATGCCACTGATCGGTATGTGGCCCAAATTACCGTGCGTGGGCACCGCGCCTTGTTGCGGACGGAGGAGCGAGCTGACGACATCACCCCGGCATTCGATTCTGCCATCGACAAGATGCAGCGGCAACTTGAACGTTACAAGGGAAAACATCGTCGCAATCGCGGCGATGGGCGCAGCGCGGCTGAAGTAGTTCCGGTTGCCAATGATGTTACCGAGGAGATACCCTTGGTGGCTCGCCGCAAGACTTTCGACTTGATTCCGATGAACGAGGCCGAGGCTCTCGAGCAGATGAAACTGCTCGGTCACGATAATTTCTTTATCTTCTACAATGTGGAGACAAATTCGATCAATGTCCTCTACCGCCGCCGCGATGGCACGTATGGCTTGATTGAACCCAAAGTTCATTAGCGGTTCACGGACCTTGAACCTCTGGCCCGGAGGACCTCCTCCGGGCCAGATTTATGTAGCGAGTATCTTATGGAATTTACCGATTTTGATGATAACCCTGCTGGCGAACTTTTTGGCCGGAGCCACATTGTATCGGCTGATGTGGAAGCCGCTGTGCGGCAGATTCTGCAATCTGTTGGCGAAGATCCTGATCGTGACGGCTTAAAACGCACTCCTGAGCGAGTGGCGCGCATGTACGCCGAGTTGCTTTCGGGATATGGTATGGACCCGGCAGCACTCGTCAATGATGCTCTCTTCGATGTCAAATATGATGAAATGGTGATTGTGCGTGACATCGAGTTTTACAGCCTGTGCGAGCACCACATGCTCCCCTTCCTGGGGCGCGTCCACGTAGCCTATATTCCAAATGGCAAGGTGCTTGGTCTTTCCAAGATTCCCCGCATCGTGGATATGTTCGCCCGTCGTCTGCAAGTGCAGGAACGCATGACCCGTCAGATCGCCGACTTTCTGCGGGATATGCTCCATCCCCAAGGTGTGGCGGTGGTGGTGGAGGGCTTGCACTTGTGCATGATGATGCGCGGCGTACGCAAGCACAATGCCCGCATGACCACCTCGGCCATGCATGGCGCTTTCCGGGCCAACCTGGCTACTCGCCAGGAATTCCTCGACAATATTGCCCGTCCCCCTGTGGCTGAAATTTAATGCGTTTCCGGCAGCATCCTCGCTGCCGGATTTTTTATCGATTGCGTTCGATCTCCACTCCAACTGAACCTGCTTCTGGAACCGCCTCCGGTTTCTCCACCCGCACGATCGCTTTGCGGACCTGGGGCCTGCCAAGGCAAACCTGGGCAATATCCTCCGCCAGGGCCTCCACTGTGAATCGCCGCGCCCCTTCTACAAGGGCGCGGATTTCGTTTGCCAGTGAGGCGTAGTCCACGCAGACGGAAATATCGTCCGGGGCGTTGACCGGACGCGGGTCGGTAAAAACGGTCACGTTGACGAGCACATCTTGCGGTATCTCGCGTTCCTGATCCAGGATGCCGAGAATGGCGCGGATTTTCAGGTCTTTGATAAAGGTTTTATCCATTTGGGGGAGTTCCTTTTTGACGTTCCAGAAGCCAGATGGACATGGCCAGCACCAGCCAGGCTGCTACCTGTGCCAGTCGCAGACTACCGAAAATAAGGACACTGTCCCCGCGGAAAGCTTCAAGCAGCAGCTGTGCCCCGGCGCTCAGGGCTATGAATTCAAAGAACAATCTGCCGGGCGGCAGTTCCTTGCGAAGCTGCTTCCATAGGATAACGAGGATGGTCAGCGCGGCCAGGGTTTCGTAGACCTGGCTTGGGTGGCGGGTGGCTCCCCATAGATCGATGCCCCAGGGCAAGGATGTCGGTGCGCCAAAGGCTTTACCCGAAGCAAAATGTGAAAGACCCATAGCAACAGCGAAGACCGCCAACACTGGTGTGAACGCATCCAGCGTGGGCCATACTCCCAATTTTTTGCGTTGCCCGTATACCAGCGCGGCGATCCCGCCGATGGCGGCCCCGCCGAACGGGTCGAGCAGGGTGGTATCGAGTGAGACAAGGTTAAGCGGCGAACTTTTGAACAGGTCCACGTGCTGAACGGCAAAGGATAGACGCGCACCCAGCACGCCGGCGATCAGGATGATGAAGGTCAGATTGTAGAGATCATCCGGTTTAAGCCCGCGGCGGTTGGAGTGGCGTTCGGCGAACACGAGACCGAGATATAGCCCGAGCAACAGGAACAGGCCGGGGGTCCGAAGGGCGAGCGGACCGACTTGCAGGGTCGGGAACATCAGGGCATCTCCTCCAGTAGCGATTCCACTCGCAAGCGTAAGGACGCTTCGGTCATCGGTCCGCCGATGACGATCTCGTTGATCACGCCGTCCGGGCCGATGAAGAACGTGGTTGGCAGGGACGTGACGCCGTAAAGCGTATTGATGCTTCCTGTGGTGTCGAGCAGAACGGGGAAGGTCAGGTTGTTTTCGGTTATAAAAGATTGGGTATCTGCCAGCGTGTCCTGGCTGGCGGCGTTGACAGCCAGCACAACCAGCCCTCTACCTGCGTAGTCGGCATACATATCCTGGATGGCGGGCATTTCGGCGCGGCAGGGCGGACACCACGAGGCCCAGAAGTTGACGACCACGGCCTGGCCGCGCAGGTCGGAAAGTGTGACAGACTGGCCATCGAGCGTTTCCAGGGTGAAATCGGGGGCTGCAAAACCCATCTGTGGTGCAGGGGGCTGGCCACTGGCGGTTTCGGTGCTATTGGTCTGGCTGATGAAGATCCAGCCCAGGCCCAGCAGGAGTAGAATGGTCAGGAGAATTCGGCGCGGAATCGGTTGCATGGATTTCACTTTTGTTCTAAACTAAGAATAGCATTTGCTCCACTGATGTTATG
>CAZRCR010000379.1:0-3348 GCA_964598615.1 uncultured Anaerolinea sp. | reverse complement strand
TCCCTCCCCGCCGCTCTTCCGATCTCCACCTGCCCGGGGATGGTGAAGGCCGTGATCGCCTTCGCCGGGTTGAGCAGCACCGTGACCGTGACAGTATAGATATTGGTGGTCCCATCGTCGCCGGTGACGGTGTAGGTGGCCGGGCTGGTGAAGTCATGCTCCGCGCCGCTGGCCGGGCTGACAAACGCACCGGTGTGGGTGATGGTCGGAACCAGGGCCGTTACGTCCGTGCCGTAGGGCATGGTCAGTTCGATCGTGCCGGCGCCATCGTCGATCGTCGTGCCGCCCACCTGGCCGGGGATAGTGAAGGCCGTGATAACGGTGTCCGAACGGAACTCGACCGCGCCGATATCGCAAGCCGAACCCTGCGGGCGGGAGACGCCGCGCTGGTCAACAGCCGGGCAGGATGCCCCAGCATCGATGACGTCCGAATCGGGGTCCGGCATCATCGTCCAAGTCGGTCCGCCGTTATCCTGAAGCGCGCCCAGCGTGGGATCGCCGCTCAAAGTGGATGAGCAACTGCCATCCTGCACCAGGTTGCGTGAATTGATGCCGAGTCCAGCACCTTCACAAAGAAGGTGACCGGGATAAAAAGTGGGAGCATCGCCGGAGATGATGGTATTCGAATAGTTCAGCGTCGCAGACTCTGCATAAATTCCGCTGCCCATATAGGAGGATGTATTCCCGGCCAGGGTGCTGTTCGTCACTGTCAACGTGCCACCGCCGGAGACGCTCAACGCACCACCCATGCCCAGGTGACTAAGGTCATTGGACCCGGCGCTGTTGCCGGAGAAGGTGCTGTTGGTGACCGCCAGCGTGCCCCCTCCACTGTGTATGGCGCCTCCAATGCTGCCATATGCAGTAACCGAGTTGCCGGAGAAGGTGCTGCCCGTCACCGCCATATCGTAATAATTCATCATCGCGCCCCCGGCGACGGCGGCCGAGTTCCCCAGGAAGGAGCTATCCACCACCGTCAGGGTGCTGGAGAAATAGTTCGAGATTGCGCCGCCATAAGCGGCAGTGTTCCCGGACAGGGTGCTGTTCGAAACGGTCAGGGTGCCGTTGTTCAGGATGCCGCCCCCGAAGTCACCGGACGCGCCATTCTTTATGGTCAGTTCGTTCAGGATGGCTGTTACGCCGGAGCCGACTTCCAAGACGCGCACACCTCCCTGCCCGTCCAGCGCGATGCTGTGGCCTGTGCCATAAATGAGCATATCCTTGTCGATCGTCAGGGTTGAAGCAAGCGGGATGGTGTAATCGTTGTCGAAAGTGATCGTGCCCCCCGCACACAGGTCGGCCATGGCCTGGCGCAGTGACCCCGCACCGTTGTCGTTGGCATTGGTGACGGTGATATTCGCGTTGCAGGCCATTGTGACCGTGACGGTGTAGCTCTCGGTGCTTGAGTCCACGCCGGTGATGGTGTAGGTTGCCGGGCTTGAGAAATTATTTGCCACACCGCTGGCCGGGCTGATGGAAGCTCCGGTATAGGTAATGGTCGGAACCAGGGATGTCATATCCGTCCCGTAGGGTACCGTCAGGGCGATCGTATCGGCGAAGTTGTTGATGGTTGTATCGCCCACCTGGCCGGGGATCGTAAAGGTTGTAATGGCTTTCGCGGCGGTGACCGTGATCGTAAACGCTTCGTTGTAGGTCAGGCTGGTGGAGTCGGTCGTGCGCACACAGATGGCGTAGCTGTTTTTCGTGGCGCGATTGAAGACAGCCGAGGTCAGAAGTTGCGTGCCGCTGATCTGGAAGGAAGCATTGTCGGCTCCATTACAGCCGGGCACGCCGCTGGGCAGGCTGTAGGTATGGCTGTCGCCCACGTTCGGGTCGACGGTGGACAGAGTCCCTACCAGTGTGCCAACAGCCAGGTTTTCCTCCACCGTGGAGTTGGACAGGCCGATATCGGTGGGGGTCAGGGCGTTGAAAACCGTGTAGGTCTCATCGGTGGCCGGTTCGCTGTTCGGCAGGGCGTTGCCAGTCGTGTCTTGAATGTTCTGCGTGCCCTTCAGGTTCAAGCCGACCGTGCCGTTGTAGTTGACCAGGTCACCACCCGAAACGGTCACATCGTAGACACGGGTGCCGGTCACCGCATTGACTGCTGTGACCGTGGCTGTGGAGGTGCTGTTCACCAAAAAGTCGGTGGTATCCACATTCTGCATATTTTCGCTGAATGTGGCCCGGAAGACAAGCGTATCGGCGCTAGTCGTGCTATCGGTGGGAGTCTGACGGACGAAGGAGAGCAGCACTGGCAGGGGGTCGAATTCAAAGGCGCCGATGTCGCAAAGGGTCACTTGCGGACGCGCCACGCCGCGCTGGTCTTTGCCGCTGACCGGGACCGCGGCGCAGACCGCGGCGCTGCCGGTGTCGAAAGCCGGTGAAGTCGCGTCGATCGCCATGGTCCAGGTGGAGCCGCCGTTATTCTGCAGTGTGCCCAGTTTCGGGTCGCCAGTCAGGGATGCCGAGCAAGAGCCATCCTCGACCAGATTGTTGGTGTTCGTGCCGATCGTACCTCCTGAATTACCACAATCCACGCCGCCCATGGAATCGGCGATGATCGTATTGGCATAATGCAGGGTCCCGCCATTCTGGAGGCCGCCGGGCGTTCCGCTCAACCCGGTTTTATTACCCGAAAGAGTACTGTTGGTCATGTTGATGGTACCGATGCTCACGATACCGCCGCCACCCCAGGGAGTGGCCCCCAGGGCCGTGTTGGCCGCGATCGTACTGTTCGCAATGGTTACCGAACTGCCAGCATCGCTTACAATCCCGCCGCCAACCGATGCAAGATTGGATGAAATCGTGCTGTTCAGGATCGTGGCAGTGGTGCTTGCCGTGATATAAATGCCGCCGCCATAGCTGGCGACATCAGTACCTGCCGTATTCCCTGAAATCGTGCTGTCGATGACGGTCAGTGTGCCGTTGTTACAGACCCCGCCGCCAAGGCCGGTCGTGGTAGCAGAGCCGGCCGTGTTCCCGAAAATTGTGCTCGTGGTAATGGTCAGCGTGCCCGTGAAGGAATTGAAGATGCCGCCCCCGCGAGAATCCGCTTTGCTGGCGGTAACCTTGCTATTCGACAGGGTCAAGGTGCCATCGTTCCAGATGCCGCCGCCATGATGACTGCCGCCGGCATAGCCCTGGGTGATCTCCAGGTTATTGAGGGTGGCCGTGACGCCGCTGTTGATGGTGAAAACGCGCCGGGCATTCTGTCCGCTGATGATAACGGTATGCCCGCTGCCGTTGATGGTCAGGTTCTTGTCGACGGTCAATTCTGCGCTGGTCAGGTTGATGGAATAATCACCAGCAAAGGTGATTGTCCCGCCGGGGCAGGCCGCCAGGATGGCACGA
>CAZRCR010000378.1:0-3350 GCA_964598615.1 uncultured Anaerolinea sp. | reverse complement strand
ATAGGTGACGATCCACAGGGTGAAGAAAGTGCCCAGCACGCTGACCGCGCCCGAGGCCACAAAAGTGACGCCGTAGGCCAGGGAAATACCCGGGTCCTTGGCCGCGGCTTGCAAGGCATCACGGGCGATTTGCAGCGCGCCGCGTTTATCCTCGCCTTGTGTGCGGGATTTTCCCAACAGGCCAAACCCGACGATGAACATGGCGACAATCCCCAGCGTCGCCACGATCCAGTAGGTATACTTCCCGGCTTCGACAGCTGAAGCGCCGCCATTCTGGAAAATGGACGGCAGGCGCAGGAACAGGAACACGGTCAGCAGGGCGCCCAGCCCGCCCGCCGCGGCGACCATGCCGTAGGCCTTGCCACGGTCCTTGCCCGCCACGTAGTCTCCCAGCAGGGCATTGCTCATGGTGTTGGAAGCGTTCGACCCGGCGGCAAAAAGCATGCGCACCAGGTAGAGCAGCACAACGGTCCCGGCCAGGGGATAGATGGCAATACCGAGAGCGGAGATCAGGAAACCGATGGCATAGACGATTCGTCTCCCGGTCTTATCGGAGAGCGTGCCCCAGATGCCGGGCATCACCAGCCCCACGATGGTCTGGGCAAAACCGAGATAGCCGCTAAGCTGTCCCTGTTGTTCGGCGGGGATGTGCAGGATCTCGGTCAGGATGAAGGGCTGTGCCTGTGGTACGAACGACGAGAAAAGCATCACAAAGATCGAACCGATCACATACACGGTCATATTGCCGCGCCCCACCCCGGCCAGCAGTTGGACGGGCCCCCACTTCAAGGCAGACTCATTCTTCGATTCGTTAGCAACAGTCATGGTGTCCTCTTGATATGCATAGGGGCACGATATATCGTGCCCCAACAGGTTATTTATCCAATATGAATCCGTACCCGTACACCCACGCGCCGGTGTCTTCGCGCTTGTGCTTGCGCAGGACCATTTTGACGCGCGAGCCCGGTTGGACCTCGGACGGGTCGGCCACCTGCATGATGTCCACCATCAGGTGGATGCCGTCATCGAGTTTGACGATGGCCTGGACCCTGGGCATGGTGTCACCATAGCCGAGCGCCGGGAAACCGACGTCATCCAGCGCCACGGTGACGACTTCGCCGGTCTGGGCGCACTGGTAAGGTTCCATGGCGCGTTCGTGGCAGGCCGGGCAGATGAGACCGGTGCGGGGCGGGAAGAACTTCTCGCCGCATTTGGTGCAGCGCGTCCCTTGCAGATGGTAGCGGGCAGCCTTGCTGCGGTACCAGAGCGCGCTGGAGAACGTGTCCCAGCGGACGAATTGTTCGGGGAATTGGTCGCTCATGGTTACCAGCCTTTCTGCACCACGCCCACCACGTCGAGCGAGTGGTGCGTGCCGTAAGATGTGTTGACGCCCACTTTGGCGTCCTTGACCTGGCGCTCGCCAGCCTTGCCGGTGACCTGCCAGTAGTTCTCCAGAACACCAGCCTGGAAGTCGGAGCCGGCCGAGCCGTGACCGAATGCAGGTCCGCCGCCGTAGGTGTTGATCGGGCATTTGCTGTCGAGCGTCATCCCGCCCGCAAGGACGTAGTCCTTGGCTTTGCCGAGTTCGCACACGCCGATGGCTTCGATGGCCATCATGCCTTCGTAGGCGGTCAGGTCGTGCACCTGGACGAGGTTCACATCTTCCTTCTTGATGCCGGCCACTTCGTAGGCTTCTTTTGCGGCAGACATCAGGCCGGGCAGTTCGGCCAGGTCGTAGTCTTTCATGCTCTCGACCGGGTAGTTGAAGAAGTTGCCGATGTAGGGCGGACGGAAGGCATAGGCCACGTCAAAGAAGACCGGTTTGTCGGTGTAGCGGCGGGCGACATCTTCGCCGACGAAGATCATGGCGCTGGCCACGCCGCCGCGGTTGGTGGCCTGACGGTCGCGCTCGGCGTCGGGAGTGTCGGCGCATAATTCTTCAAGGACGGGCATGGGCTTGGAGAAGCTGGCCGAAAGCGGGTTGCGGCGGGCGTACCAGTTGCACTCATACGCCCATTGACCGGCAGCCGTCAGCGGCACATCGTATTTGCGGCGGTAGTACGAGTCGCGCATGGCACCGTAGTTGATGTGGGTCATGCCCATCATGTAGTCGAAGTCCACATAGTTGCCCTGCGTGTTCATGGCTTCCATGGCGTCGTAGTTGTCGGAACGGGCGAAGCCCATCGAGACGACCACGTCACAGCGGCCGGAGGCGATGGCATTCCAGGCGGCATAAGAAGCAATGCCGTTGCCGGCGCAGGCGTTGGTGATCGGGATGACCGGCTTGGGCAGGATGCCCAGCGCGTCGGCGATCTGCGGACCCGGAGACGAATCCGCAATGGCGCGGTCGTTGTAGTTACACGCCACCAGGTCCACGTCCTTGACCGGGATGTTGGCTTCCTTCAGGACATTCCAGAAGACTTCGGCTGCCATCTGCCGCCAGGTCCAGTCCATCGGGATGCTCGGGGGCGTGATCGTGCCGCCCACCATCATGACTCTGCGTAGAATTTTTCCCATAAAATCTCCATTCGTGTCATTGCGAGCCTCGCTGGTCGAGTAGCCCCGCAGGGGCGTATCGAGACCAGGAGGCGAAGCAATCTCATCCTAGCCGGAGACCGCCACGCCGCAGAGAACGCGGCTCGCGGTGACATGTACGGCCTAATAGAAGTTGCTCAGGCGGTGCGGCGACTGGATGTATTTCTGCTCGTACTTGGTCATCGTCGCATAGTCCACCAGGATCTTGTCGTCGAGCTGCTGGATGACCAGCCCGCTCTGCGGACGGCGGTCGTTGATGGCCTCGGTGGTCACCAGCGACCAGGCGTCACAGCCCGCGCCCGCGCCGTAGTCGATCACGCCGATCCGTTCACCAGGGTCGGCGAAGTCGAGGATATGTGCCAGGGAAAGCGGCACGCCCGCTGCCCCGCAGTCGCCGATCTGGGCGGTGAGGACGTACGGCAGCACCTGCATCATGTCCAGTTCGAGCTTGCCCATGGTCATCAGCGGGCGGATGCCGGTTTTCTGCGGGACGGCGAACTTGGAGAAATCGGCCGGTTTAAGGCCGGTCTTCTCGAAAAGGGCTTTCCCCGCCGGCACGACATGATCGAGCAGTCCCCAGTTGGCTACCCAGCCGTAAAATCCCGCGCCGGGTTGGATGAATCGTTCACCTTCGGTGCGGAAATAATCGTTCTGGTCGTGGCTGTGGGTTGCCATGCCTTCCAGGGTGGCGATCGGGTTGTCTTTTCCCACCACAAATGCCACTGCAGCCGCCGAAGCCACATATTCCAGCACCATACCGGGCTGGGTGTGGCGGTTCATGGTATCCGCGCCGATCACCAGGGCATACTCGATCT
>CAZRCR010000377.1:0-3351 GCA_964598615.1 uncultured Anaerolinea sp. | reverse complement strand
GGAAACGGCTTCCGCCGACCTGCGCGCCGAACTCGCCGGTCTCTATGACCGGCAATCCCAACTCGCCCCGCTGGCCGAAGCCGTACTCCAGGAACAGGAAAGCGCCGTGCTGGCCGACCTGGGATTGACCCTGGGCGGGCAGCCGCTCCCGCCGGTGCTGTTCCACTTTTCCCCCCTGCCCTACAATATCGTTGTCTCGCCACGCGACAAGATCCAGCAGGATGCTTCCGTTTCCCTGCTCCCCAGTCTCACCGTCGACCAGATGGAGGCGCTCGAAACAGAAGTGGATGCCAACCTGGGAGTCTCCTCGCTGGTCGTGCCGGTGGGCGGCATCGGCACCTACCCCACCATGGTCATGCGCACCACCGCCTTCAACTGGCTGGTGGACACCATCGCCCACGAATGGACACACAACTGGCTTACCCTGCGCCCTCTGGGCATGAACTACGAAACCACGCCCGAACTGCGCACGATGAACGAGACCACAGCTTCCATCGCCGGGACCGAGATCGCGGCCATCCTGCTTGAAAGGTACTACCCGGAACTGGTGGCCGAATACGGCGGGACCCTGAGCCTGATCCGCGGCCCCATCCCGCCGGGCGGCAGTCCGCACCCGGTCTTCGACTACCGGGCCGAGATGCACGAAACCCGCCTGCACGTGGACGAACTGCTGGCCGCCGGCAAGATCGATGAAGCCGAAGCTTACATGGAAATGCGCCGTCAACTCTTCTGGGAGAACGGCTACATCATCCGCAAACTGAACCAGGCTTTCTTCGCCTTCCACGGCGCTTATGCCGATGTGCCAGGCGGCGCCGCCGGGGAAGACCCGGTCGGTCCCGCCGTGCGTCAGCTACGCGCCCGGAGCGCCAACCTGACAGATTTCCTGGAAACCATCGCCGCCATGAGCACCTTCGAGGAACTCCAGGCCGCTGTTTCCCCGTAGAAAGATGACCGTATGCGCCGACACATTTTGACCTTCCTGGCCGTCATCCTGCTGGCCGCCTGCACATCCAGCCCGGCAGTCACTCCCAGCGCCGTAGTGCCCACGGCCGCACCCACACTGCCCGCCATGAACTGTTCCGCCGTCTACGCGGCCGCGGCCACGCCGGAAGCGGCTCTGGGAGCAGAGTTCGCCGACCGCGCCCAGATCGCCGGTCGCTCCGACGCGCCGGTGACGATCGTCGTGTTCAGCAATTACCAGTGTCTGGAATGCGCCTTCCTGGGCGTGAGCCTGGCACAGGTCCGCACCAGTCACCCCGACGATGTGCGCATCGTCTACCTGCATGCCCCGCGCACCGAGAATGACAAGGATACGCTTGCCATCCAGGCTGCCGAAGCCGCCGGACTGCAGGGCATGTTCTGGGAGATGCACAACCTGCTCTTCCAGAAACAACCCGAATGGTCGGCCCTGACGCCGGAGCAATTCCCGGAATGGGCCGCCGGACAGGCCGCCGCGCTCGGGATGGACGCGGCCGTTTTCCGGTCCGATTTCGCCGGGGATGTGGTAGCCGGGAAGGTGCAGGCCGCGCTCCAGTTCGCCGAAAGCGTCCCAACGCTGACCATCCCCACCTTCTTCGTCAACAGCAACACACCCTATACCGGCTTGGCTGACTTCGCCAGCTTGGACGAGGTGGTACGGCTCTACGCACTGTCGGCGCGCCAGTTCAGCGCCTGCCCTCCCTGGGAGATCGACCCGCTCAAGCAATACGTAGCCACACTGGAAACCGGGCAGGGCGACATCGTCATCGAACTGTACCCCGACAAGGCCCCGCAGGCGGTGAACAACTTCGTTTTCCTGGCACGCCAGGGCTGGTTCGATGGGATGACCTTTTATCGCGTGCTCCCCGGTTCGTTGGTACAGACTGGCGACCCGAGCGGGACCGGCAAGGGGATGCCCGGCTACCTGTTCGAGACCGAGATCCCCGCCGGGCTGGGTTTCAGCGAAGCGGGGATGGTGGCCATGGAAAACAACGGCCCGGATACGAACGGCAGCCGCTTCTTCATCACCCTGACAGCGCTGCCGGAACTGGACGGCAGTTACACCATCTTCGGGCGCGTGTTGAGCGGGATGGACGTGCTGGCCGCACTCACGCCGCGCGATGCCCAGCCCGGCAGCTACCTGCCGCCCGGGGATATAATCGTACACATTACAATCGAAGAACGCTGAAATCGTTTTGCTTTCACAGGAGCTTTCATGCCAAACCTTTCCAAATCCGAGCTCGCCCGGCAAATCCTGATGCTGGTCTTCAGCATTCTTGCCATGCTGGTCCTGCTGGGCTACGGCGTATACAGTCTGGTCACCTCCATCCTGAACTTCGACCCGCAGGACCCGTCCATCCTGGCAAGCGGGGTGCTGGGACTGGTGAGCACCCTGACAGGCGTCGCCCTGCTCAGCCCGATGCTGGTACACAGCGTGAAACGGCTTTCCGGCAAGGACATCCGCACCTGGGAAGTGCCGCCGGTAAAATGGCAGGCCGTTCTCGTATTCATCGTCTGGGTGGTATGCGTGCTGCTGGCCGGAGGCTTCAACAGCCTGTTCGACTACGGCTGGGTGATCTCCCTGCCCTTTTTCGTGGCAGCCGGCATCCTGCCAGTGGCACTCCTGGCCTGGGTGGCAATCGGCGGCCTGACCAACGGGTCGCAGCGCCGCTTGTGGGCCGTGCTGGGCTTGAGCATGGGCGGGAGCACGGTGCTGGCCATACTGGCCGAATACCTGGTGATCGGGGTGATCGCCGTTGTCATTGGTGTAGTCTCCTACGCCAAGCCGGAAGTCAAGACCCTCATCGACACACTGCGCGAACAGATCTCGAGCGGCATGGATGTCGAAGCCTTGCTGCCCCTGCTCGGCCCTTATGTGGCCAAACCCTGGATCTACCTTACCCTGCTGGCCCTGGCTGCCGTTTCCGGACCGATGATCGAGGAAGCTGTCAAACCGGCAGCGCTCTGGCTTCTGGGGAAGAACTTCCGCTCCCCGGCGGAGGGCTTCGCCCTGGGCGCCTTGAGCGGAGCCGGATTCGCCCTGTTGGAGGGCTTGATGGCTTCCAGCGGCGCCGTCACCATGCTGGGATTTGGCCTGGCAGCCCGCTTTACGAGCACGCTGATGCACATCATCGCCAGCGGACTGGTAGGCTGGGGCATTGCCTCCGCCCGCCTGGAAAAACGCTACGGACGGATGATCGGCGCGTACCTGCTGGCCTGCACCATCCACGGCCTCTGGAACGGATCCGTCGTGACCGTGGTCTACGGCAGCCTGCGCGTGGCCGTGCTGGGAATAACGAACGTGGATGTGGTCGGGATCGTAGCCATTGTGCTGGGACTGGGCATCCTGGGGATGCTGTTCCTGTCCATCCT
>CAZRCR010000376.1:0-3357 GCA_964598615.1 uncultured Anaerolinea sp. | reverse complement strand
TGCTTCTTGATATTTTCGTATGCCAGGTCTTGTTCCGACGTGATCGTTGCAAACAAATCCCCATTTTGTTGGGATGCGGCTGTAGAAGCAATATCAAGCAGGCGGCGTTGGATGTCTGTGAGCACTTGGGCGCGAAAAGCTATATAGAACACGGTAAGAATCAAGCCGATGATTATGGTCGCCAAACCTATAAAGCCAAGCGCCAATCTTGCTCGCATGGTCAGCCTTGGTTCCCGGGGCAATGTCAAGCGTTTATTCACGAGAAGCCTCCTGTTTGGAAGTTGCAGAGGCTACAACGGTGGGCGACATATATACCGAAGCTTCTGTTACGTTTGGTAACTGCTGTAATTCGCGCAGGGCGGTTTGAAGCAGTATATCCACATCCAATGAGCGGCTTAGTCGACCTGTCAGTTCGCTGAGGGACTGTTCTTGGGCAGCACGCCGTTGCGCTTCCTCAAGTAACCTGGCGTTTTCGAGTGCGAGGCCCACTTGATTGGCAATTTCGATCGCCAGTGCCCGGTCAGCTTCGCTCCAGCGAGTGTTCCCTTTTCGATTAAGGGCAATATTGCCAATGCGCTGGCCGCGCAAGGTAATGGGGATATTGAGCCGGTTTGCGTCTGCTTCAGATGATGCAGGACGGTTTTCCGTGGAAGACAGTGGGGTTAGACCAATCGACGTATAGCGGTATGCTTTTTTGGTATCACGGATTCTTTCCCGCCATGTTTGGCGCATATCATCTGCTGTCGCAGCCTCCAGACGTTGCAGCGCGTTTTGGCTTTCGCTGATCAGGCGGGCATTTTGAATCGCGAGGGCGATTTGGTCGGCCAGGGTTTGGAGTACTTGAATATCTTCCTGCGAAAATGCTGCCGGTTCTGTAGATTGGATGTCGATGACGCCAATAATTTTGCCTTTAACGGCCAGCGGAATGGCGGCTTCGGACCTGGTTCCTGGCAGGTCGGGGTTGTTGAAGTATTCTGCATCAGTGCCTACGTCCGTGGCAACACGCGGTTTATTGTTGCGTACGGCTGACCCCACAATGCCCTGCCCGATTTCAAGCTGGTGGCCGCGATCCAACATGCGTTTTCCGCCTTCTGATGACGCGGCTTGCAGAATAGCGGTATCGCCAGATTCATCCATGAGAAAAATACCGGCATGGTAAAACCCGAATTGGTCAGAGATTAGGTCCACGGTCCGGGCCAGCAAAGAACTGATTTCCCGTTGGGCGGCAGTATCGCGGGCAATCTGAGCAGATGTTTGTAGTTGCACTGCTTTGCGAGAGAGATCGGATGTGCGCTCTTCTACCTTCTGTTCCAGATCGCGCTGGGTACTCTGAAGTTGGTGGAGTAGTTGGTTGAGTTGAATGGTGAGTTCGGCTGTTTCGTCAGAAGTAATGATTCGGGAACGCTGCGAAAGATTGCCTTTCTTCACCTCGTTCATCGTTTTTACCATTTCCGCGATTGGTTGCGACGCTGACTGAGAAAGCTGGATGGACAGGATTGTGCCCGCCAGAAGAAGGAAAAAAGCAATGATGCTGGCTTGAATTACATATTCCTTGATATCTATAGACGCACTTGGCCCGGCAGTCTGTACATCAAGGAGTTTTTGATAGCCGAGAGGGCCGAGCATGGCAATGGCGCTGATGACAAGGGCAGAGATGATGACAAGAACACGAAATTGCAAAGACATGCTGCTTTTTGTGCTTTGCAAGGCGGGATCGTGTGGTAAGAGCGCTCGCCGAACCGCGGCCAGAGAGCGGTCCAGAAAGAGACCATTCTGAATAACCACTGCTGTTGCCGAGACGATGCCACCGATCGCCACATCAATGGTTTGCATGGTGGTTGCTTGTCCGATGCGCATCATGAATATTACAACAGGAATAACGACAAGAATATATGCTGTAGCAAGTTCTGCGATTGCATACTTGCCGGGGAGCGCAATGATTTCGTTCCAGGCAACGAGTTCCAAATCATCGTCGCTGATTTTGCGGGTATTTGTTTTGTTCTTGAAAATAATATCAAGACGCATTCTGGCATTTCTTGTGGCCATACCAGTAAATACAGGGATCAAGATGTTGACTAACGCCACAAAACCGAAGACGCTTACCAGGAGTTGTTGAATTTGAATTTTGGTGAAATGGGCAGTGATGAGGATATAGCCTATGCCAATGGTTGCAGCCACAAAGGAGATCAATTGTGTGAGCGCTTGCATCCTTAAAACGTAACTGCCTCCCCAGCGCGCAAGAAGCCTGTCATTGCGAATTTGGATTCGGTCGGTTCTATTCACAACGAACTCCTGTGTTTAATCCAGTTTCAACTCAATAGTGGCTTCATCCGCCCGGAGGGCCCGCCCTAGTTCTTTGACAGCGGTCTGCAAAATGAAGTCCATTGTGGGGGATGTCCAGATCTTTCCGGTGATCTCTGCTGCAAGCCGCTCGCGCAAAGCCAATTGCTGGCTTTCTTCCAGCAGACGGGCATTTTCGAGTGCCAGGGCTGCCTGTGTGGCAACTGCTTCCACGAGGCTTTTTTCCTCTGGCGACCATTCCTGCCGGCCCTCAAGACTCAGATTACCGATAACCTGTTCGCGCAATGTTAACGGGACAGAGATGGCATTTGCCTCTTCCTCGGAGCTTGTTTTTTCACCGCCGGAAACGAATTCGAATCCACCGCGTTCCCGTGCTGTCTCGGTCCAGGCTTGGGTAACATACATTTGATGAGCCGTGCGCAATTCTTCCAAGCTTTTTTGCGTTTCCTGGAAAAGGCGGGCATTTTCCAGGGCGATTGCCACTTGGTTGGCCATGCCTTGCAGTGTGTCGATATCATCCTCGTTGAACGCTGCCTCAGCAGTGGACTGTACATCGAGAACACCAATGACTTTGTCTCCAATCATCAAGGGCAAAGCGATTTCGGAGCGAGTGTTAGGTAGCAATGGATTTTCGAAGCGCACTGGCTCTGAGCCAACATCCAGAGCAATGCAAGCCTGTTTCGTTGTAATCGCCGAATTGACCATGCTCTTGCGGCCAAGTTCCAATCTGTGTCTGTGGGCTTTTAATTCTTTGCCTGCTTCTCCGGTGGCATCTTGCAACTCGGCCCAGTGGTTGAGCGGGTCAACGAGGAAAATGGCGGTATAGTAATATCCAAACCGGTCAGTGATCATATTGACGACTTTGCTGATCAGCTCTTCCGGGCTAAGGATGGAACTTGCCACGCGGCCCACTTCGATGGTCGTTTTAAGCTTTTCTGTCTGACTGGCTACTTTCTGTTCCAGGCTGCTTTGCAGTTCATCCAGCCGGCTGATCATGCGATTGAAGTGGATACCTAAAGAGCCGACCTCATCTGTACCGGTGACGGTCACGCGTTC
>CAZRCR010000375.1:0-3361 GCA_964598615.1 uncultured Anaerolinea sp. | reverse complement strand
GTTTTCCTGTTTGAGGGTCATAATCGCGGCGGATACCGTCATCTTCGCCCACGATTGGTTCATTCGACGGGCTGACTGCTGTGCTGGCTGATACCAGGCTTGCCTGGACGGCGGAGATCAGCATGGTTAGGACAACAAAAATAGCGATACCTTTTGTAATGAATTTTTGCTTTTTCATGACTTCCTCCCGGATTTGACCTTTTAGTTTGGTTGGGTGTTGCGAATTTGTTCCAACAGATCGATCAATTTTTCGAATAATGGTCTAAATTCAGAATCCTGTAATTGGATATCGTTCAGTTCTGCCTGATAGGTTTTTCCCCCCGTACCAAGCATGGCGGAGTAAGTAAAACAGTCTGAGCAGGGATTGGAATTTTGAATGTTTGTTTGCGAGCAAAACGCGCCCAACAGACTTTCGATTTCATGGATTTTCTCGGCCGGGATGGTGATTGCTGAGTTCTGCTCGCTTGTAATTGATGCTTGCCCTGTACTCGACAGGGTCAGAACTTCATTAACACCAGCTAATCCGCCAGACCGTTGAAATGTGAGTTCCCATTGCGGAGACACACACCCTGGTGCACTGAGCGTAGATTCGAAAATACCCGGCTTCGCTGTTCTTTCGCAAGCTGACACAAGAAGTAAAACAATTATCCAGAGGATATGTAAAGATGTGTCACGTTTCGGGGAATCTGCTTTGATGATGCCCGCCATATTTTTCTTGGTTTCAGCGAAATATGCTTTATCCTTTAACCAAATGAGGATACAAGGGAAGAATTATTTCGTCAATATGATTTTAATCTTAAATTAATCTTGTTGTCCTTTAAAAAAATAAAGAGGCGGCCGATAATCGACCGCCTCCATAAACAAACATCGAATCGGGCGAGATTACTCTTCGCCTTCCTCTTCCTTCTTTCCCTTCTCAATGACCTCGGGCTCAGCGCCTTCGACAGCGCCTTCCGCAGCCACAGTTTCGACCTCTTCCTTGGAAGCGGAGGTGGCAAGCACGATCATCTCTTCGGGGTGATCCAAAACCTGAACCTTGTCCGAAAAAACGATGTCACGCATGTAAACGCCATCGCCAACTTTCTTCATGGCGGCGATATCGACGGTGATGCGTTCCGGCAGGTCCTGCGGAAAGGCTTCCACCTCAAGTTCGGTCAGACCGTTGATGAGCATGGCGTTGTAATCTTTCACGGCCAGCGAGAGACCGGTCAGAACAATGGCTACGTTGGCGCGAATCTTCTCGGTCAACGAAACAGCCTGGAAGTCCACGTGAACGAGGGTGCCGCGCACATTGTGGCGCTGTTTTTCACGCACCAGGCAAGGATATTCTTTGCCTTCCACATCAATGGTGACTAGGCTGGATGAACTTAGTTTTGCCAGGATCAGGGATGCGGCATGCGCTTCCAGGGAAATGTTAGTGGGTTCCACATTGTGCCCGTAAATGATCGCCGGGAGTTGCCCAGCGCGGCGCAGCGCGCGAACCTGCTTGCCGATCACGGTACGGGGGGTGGCTTTCAAAACGACTTTATCCATCTTTTCCTTCCTCGAGCGCCTCTCACCCCTCCATGGAGGGATTACCTTCGCTCTCGTGTGAATTAATCCGGCCTGTGCCGGAAGCGGGCGGAATTATAAACGCCCTGCCACGATTTGACAAGCCGCCGCACTTTGCTGAAGCCTCCGGTACTTTTAGGCCAACGTAGTTTCTTTAACATTTAGGGTATAATGTTAAAGAATATCCTGATTTTATTCCTATCTATCTCATGAATGATTCAACTCTTCTCGTAATCGAAGGTAAGCACGCCGAACATCCAGCCTTTACACCGGCCTTGCGAAAAAAGGACTACTCGGTAGAACTGGTTTCCAGCGGCAGCGAAGCTCTCGCGCGCCTGGAATCCGGTTTTTTGCCGGATGTGGTCATTGTCAATGCTGCCACCTTGCGTACGAACGGCAAGCGTATTTGTCAATCCCTGCGCCAGAAATCGAAGGACCTGCCCATCCTGCTCATCCTTGACCCCGACCGGGAATTGGATGACCCGGAGATCAGCGCCGTCCTGACCCTGCCCTTCACTGCTCAAAAACTCGTCAACCGTGTTAAACAATTGCTTCCCGGCGACGACAAGGATACCCTCCATGCCGGCCCTATTCGGTTGGATGTGGAGAAACGAACCGTACGTTGCATGGGCAAGCAAACGCGTCTTACCCCGCGGCTGGTGCGCTTGCTCAAAATTCTGATTGAGCGCCAGGGCGAAGTTATCGAACGAAAGTCGCTGTTTTCGCAGGTGTGGGAAACGAACTATACTGACGATACACGCACGCTGGATGTGCATGTTTCATGGCTGCGCCGGGCCATCGAAGCCGACCCGGATCACCCGAAATATTTGAAAACGGTCAGGGGGGTTGGTTACCGGTTAGATGTGAGCGATTGACAGCGTTCCGTCCACGCTGACGGCCCGCACGCAGACGTTTGTCGGCGCGGCGGGCATTTTTATTTCCAGCGGGATCGCTTCCGAACGGATCGGACGTTTGGCCTGAGCCGCGCTGCGGAAGATCTCCCCATCCCAGGCTGGGTCCACTTCCCAGTAGTCCAGAGTGGGCGGATTTTTAAGCGAAACAACTTCCCCTGAAATCGATATATCTGTCATTTTTTCAGATGACGGGATCTCCCGGCCGCTCTCGCGATAAAGAGCAATCGGTTCCTGGGCAGTATCCACCAGCCGGGTACGCGTGGTATGAATGGCACGCCAGGATACATCTGTGGCTAGGAAGCGTCTTTTGTGACGGGAAGCCACCAGCGGGAAAGTGCCGGAGCCACAGAAAAAATCGGCTACGAGGCTTCCAGGGTTGGATGACGCCAGCAGGATGCGTTCCAGGAGCGCTTCGGGTTTTTGGGTGGGGTAGCCGGTGCGTTCGTTGTGCAGGCGGGCAGTAACAGGGAAATACCACCAATCTTCGGGCACTTTGCCGCGTTCCAGATCGGGTATTTTGCCAAAGCCGGCACGTGCTGACTCGAAGGTCTTGACCGTACTGGGATTATACGGCTCTCGAACCGCATCCGTGTTGAAGATGTAGTCATCGCCTTTGGCGTAGACCAGGATCGTATCGTGTTTGCGGTTGAAGGCGCGGCGGATCGGCGAAGGACCGTGATAGGTCCAGATAATCTCGTTGAGCAGGTTTTCGGGGCCGAGCAATTCGTCAAGCAGGAGACGCGCATACGCGTCGGCGTGCCAGTCGAGGTGCAGGTAGAGCGTCCCGTTGGGCGCCAGCAGGCGGGCCATTAGCGCCAGACGCTCATAAAGGAATTGCAAATATTCGTCGAGGCTGTTCCAGTCGTCGTGGTAACTTTCGGTTAGCTGCCAGTCCT
>CAZRCR010000374.1:0-3364 GCA_964598615.1 uncultured Anaerolinea sp. | reverse complement strand
CCTACGCATTCATAGTTCATTTGCGGAGAAAGCAGGTAGGGGCCGCCACGATAAATCACTTTCCATGGCTGTTCCAGATCAAGTAGGGCGGCGCCGAAGCTGTAAACGAAGCCATTGCAGGATGTCAGCACACCATGATAGAACAGCAACCAGCCCTCGGGCGTTTCGATGGGCACTGGGCCAGCGCCGATCTTGGTGCTTTGCCAGCCGCCTTTTACACCCATAACAAAGCGGTGTTCTCCCCAATGGATCATATCCGGGCTTTGACTTATGTAGATGTCGCCGAAGGGGGTATGTCCGTTGTCGCTGGGACGGTTGAGCATTACGTATTTGCCATTGATCTTGCGCGGGAAAAGAACTCCATTGCGATTGAACGGCAGCAGGGCATTTTCGAGAAAGTGGAATGTCTCGAAATCGAACGTGTACCCGATCCCGATCGTTGGACCGTGATACCCGTTGCACCAGGTTACATAATAGCGGTCCTCAAGCCAGACGACGCGCGGATCATAGCGGTACTCGAAACGACCGATTTCCGGGTCATCGCACGACCATTGGATGGGGGTATTGTCCAATTCCCAGTCGATCCCGTTCTTACTGAAGCCGCGGTTCAGATTCATTTCACGCTTCTTGTTGTCACAGCGGAAGACGCCGGCGAATGCATCTTTGAATGGGACAACCGCACTGTTGAAAATGCTGTTCGATGAAGGGATCAAGTTTCTGGGAATGATTGGGTTGGCGCTATATCGCCAAACAACATCCGAGCAGTGCGCCGGACGTTCTTCCCAAGGAATGTGGGGGAGGGGGGACAATCTCATGGTTACTCCTTCTTGGATAAATTCTTTTGCAAATTTTCGTACCCGTCTCGCTAAAAATGACTTGGTACGAATTGTCACAAAGTAGTTGACTCCGGGCAAGAAAAAAGATATAATGTTGCTAGTTATTGGGAGCGCTCCCATTATAACACTAAATATAGGCAATAAACCTTATATTTGATGTTATTACTCCCGATATAGGCTAAAAAATTGGGAGCGCTTCTAATAAAGTGGTCGGCAGTTCGTTTCTGTGAAAGCTTAATCTTCAAGTTCCAAGGATCGTATGCCGCTTACCCTCGAAGATATTGCCCGCCTCAGTGGTGTTTCCCGCTCGACCGTATCGCGGGTCATCAATTCTGACGTGAACGTCAAAGAAGAAACGCGTCAGAAAGTGCTGGAAGTGATTCAAAGCTTTAATTTCCAGCCCAACCTGGCGGCGCGAGGTTTGGCAACCGGGCGTACGAATGTGATCGGGGTGGTGATTCCGGCTGGCGTATCTGTCATCTTTACAGATCCTTATTTCCCGCAATTTATCCAGGGTGTCTCGGCTGCCTGCAATACGCGCAATTATTCTGTCATGTTGTGGCTGGCAGAACCTGAATATGAGCGCCGCATGATCTCCCGCATTTTACACAACGGCTTGGTGGATGGGGTGGTGGTTGCCAAAACGTTGATGAATGATCCGATCGTGAATTCCCTTGCCGAAAGCAAAATGCCTTTTATTTTGATTGGCCGCCATCCAACGATGGAGGTTAATTGTTTGGATGTAGATAACCTGCAAGCCGGGCGGAAGGCGACCCTCCACCTGCTGAGGCTTGGCTATAAGCGGGTTGCCACGATCACCGGTTCACAGGATCAGGTTGTAGGTCATGACCGCTACCAGGGTTACTTGAAAGCACTCCAGGATTATGGTCAGCCGGTGCGGTCCGAACTGGTTGTGGAAGGTGATTTTACAGACGAAGGCGGGTATAAGGCTATGTCGAGGCTTATCCCCCAAAAGCCTGATGCTGTTTTCGCAGCCAGCGACATGATGGCGTACGGTGCCATGCGGGCGTTGCGTGAGGCCAATTTGCGTATCCCCGAAGATGTGGCAGTTGTTGGTTTTGATGATATTCCTGCTTCGTCGAAGACAGTTCCGCCTCTTACAACAGTCCGTCAACCAGTTTCGCAGATGGGGAGCCAGGCAGTTGATGTTTTGATCGATCTGATCGAAAATGGCACCAAATCCACTCAGCAGGTGATCATGGACACCGAACTGGTTGTTCGTGAATCTTGCGGCGCATCCCAAAGGAATTGAGACTGATATGAGTTCACCCTTTGGGATTTTTATTACCACGTGCTGGGAGCGCTCCCAAATAAATTGCGATTATTCAACCTATCTGCTCAAAAAGGAGGTGAAATATCCTGTAAGAAGAATATCCTATACGATTTAGTTTGCACATCCGTTTATCCAATTCCAAAATTCAAAAGGAGTAAGAAAGATGAAACGCTTGACAATCATTTTGTCCGTTTTGGTGGCCCTCAGCATGGTCCTCGCGGCCTGCCAGGCTGCTACCGAAGCCCCTGTAACTGAAGCTGCGACCGATGTCGCTACGGAAGTTACTACTGACGAAGCTGTCCCCACCGATTTCCCGCGCAATGAGACTCTGTATGTTAGTGGCGCGGCGTGGGGCCCTGCCTCGACGTGGAATCCTTTCCAGCCGGGCAGCCTTGCCAATACGACCGGCACCATCGGTTTCGTTTACGAGTTCCTGTTCTCCTTTGATCCGCAGAGCGGCGACCTGACCCCCTGGCTGGCCGAGAGCGGTTCCTGGGCTGACGCGACCACTTACAACGTGGTTCTGCGCGATGGCCTGACCTGGAGTGATGGCGAACCCCTGACGGCTGCCGATGTGAAATACACCTTCGAACTGGGCCAGCAATATGCTGCTCTCTGGTTCGCCCCGATCTGGAACTACCTGACGGGTGTTACGGCTGTCGATGATACTCACCTGACCTTCACCTTCGCCGATCCCCTGTACCAGGAATGGGATAACTATCTCTACAACCTGCCGATCGTTCCGCAGCATATTTGGGAAGGCCGCACCGAGGAAGAGATCACCACTGGTGCGAATGAGAAGCCCATTGGCTCCGGCGCCTATCTGTATCTCTCCAATGCTGAGGATCGCAATATCTGGGTCCGCAATGAGAATTGGTGGGGCATCAGTGTGTTCGGCACGCCCGCTCCCAAGTATATTGTCGACATTCGCACTTCCAGCAACAACATCGCCCTCGGCATGGTTCTCAAGGGCGAGCTTGACCTGAGCAACAACTTCCTCCCCGGCATCGCTGCGCTTGCAAAGCAGGGCTACGTTACCACTTACTATGCCGACGCCCCCTACATGCTCTCCGCGAACACGGCTGTTCTGTTCCTGAACACCACCAAGAAACCGATGGATGATGCCGCTTTCCGCCGCGCTCTCGCTTTCGCCATCGATGTTCCCTCCATCGTGAATGTTGCCTATGCTCAGTTGGTCAAGGCTGCATCCCCGACCGGCCTACTGCCCACCCTT
>CAZRCR010000373.1:0-3365 GCA_964598615.1 uncultured Anaerolinea sp. | reverse complement strand
CATGTTACCTACATGGCAAGCCGGGATGTGCTTCCCGCCACAAGAAGCGGGAAGCGGAAGGTTGAACCACGGCCTTCCTCCGAACGTACATCCACCATCGAACCGTGGGCAGTGATGATATCCCGCACCAGCGCAAGGCCCAAGCCGGTCCCGCCATAGCGCCGGGTGGCGGAAGCATCCAACTGATGGAATGGTTCAAAGATTTCCTGGACACGGTCACCGGGAATTCCGATCCCGGTATCCGACACCGTCACCATGACAAGCGTTTCTGACTCTTTCTGAACAGCCAAAGTCACATCACCTCCGGCAGGGGTGAACTTTATGGCGTTATCCAGCAATTGCAGGATCGCCCAGGAGATTTTCTCTTCATCTGCCTGCACTTGAGGGAGATCCAGAGGAACATCGAAACGCAGGTGCACATTGCGGTCTTCTGCTTTTGGGCGGGAGTAATTCAAAATTTCTCCAGTCACTTTATTCAAGTTGACCGGCGACAATCGCAACGTCATTTCGCCACGCGCCGCCAGCGAGAACAGGATCAGATTATCGATCAAGCTTTCCAAACGCCCGGCAGCACGCTGGCTAACTTGCAGGGCATTCTTTTGTTCGGAATTCAACGGGCCGAGTGATTCGGTGGTCAGAAGTTCGAGATACCCTTTTACATGCGTCAACGGGGTGCGCAATTCATGTGACACATTGGCCACAAAATTGGCTTTCATCTGACTTAACTCGGATAGTTTGCGCAATGCATCTTGAAGCTCTGCCGTGCGTTCCTGCACACGCTGTTCAAGAAACCGGTTGGCATCTTCAAGCGCATTGCGCAATTGGATGATTTGCTCCGTTACGGCATGATCGAGTTTGCGGCGGTCAAGCAAATTGAGCGCAATCAGGGCTTCCCCCAAAAGGCAGCGCTTGCCAAGATTGTGCTGCTCCTGTTGATAGGCCAGGGCCTTCTTCAGGTCGGCATCTGAAATATGTCCGCGCTGGACAAGGTACTCTCCCAGCCGGGGCACAAGCACTTCAGGCGACAACGGAGTGGTCATCTCTGCATCCTTATGACTGCCAGACCCATTCCCCACCGACCATGGTGGCAACCGGTTGAATGGCTGCCAAGTCATAGGGGGCGCAATCGAACGGGTCAGTTTCTGTGACGATCAAATCAGCCAGAAAACCTGCGGACAAGCGTCCCAGCCGGTCTTCCATACCGGCAACATACGCCGGCCCAAGCGTAAATCCTTCGAGCGCTTCGCGGACCGTAAGTCGTTGTGCCGGTCTCCAGCCTTCCGGCCCCGGGAAACCATCGGCCCGGCGGCGGGTAACAGCGGCGTGGATACCCCGGAACGGCTGTGGACCTTCCACCGGCGCATCGGACCCGAAGGCCAGACACGCCCCATGTTGCAACTGCGTCCGCCAGGCATAAGACAGCGCCGCCCGCTCCCCTAGCAAACGATCTGCCATCTCCATGTCAGATGTGGCATGGATGGGTTGCATCGAAGCAACGATTCCCATATCTGCCAGCCGCCCAACATCCTTGGGGTGGACCACCTGGACATGTTCGATGCGATGCCGCAAAGCCGGCAGACCATGTTCCCGTTCCCAGGTCCGCAGGGAGGCGTATCCTTCCAGAACCTCGTGCACAGCACGATCACCGATGGCGTGGACCGCCAAACTGAGTCCACTTTCAGCTGCGATCCGCCCGTGCTCGAAAACCATTTCGCCATCCAATATTAGAATACCACGATTCTGCGGGTCGTCAACATATCCATCGAACATGGCTCCGGTATGTGGACCGAGAGCGCCATCCGCAAAAAGCTTGACCGAACCAATGCGCAGCATGTCATCCCCAAAGCCGGTGCGCAGGCCGAGAGCAGCGGCGTGCGGCAGGAGTTCGAGCGGAATGGATTTAAGCACGCGCAATTTCAAACTGCCGCGTTCATGAAGCATTTGCAAGGCTTGGAAACAGGCGCGGCGGCTGAAATCATGGACACCCGTCAGCCCCACCTTCCACAGCCCAGGGATGATCTGCTGGAGAAGTCCTGCCAGTGTTTCGGGAGACGTATCAAGAAGCCTGGCTTCTACCAGCTTCATGGCATTCTCAAGCAGTAAACCGGTGGGAGAACCATCCGCGCCGCGCCTGATGGCGCCATGGGCAGGATCGGGCGTGGCAGAAGAGATACCCACTTCCCGCAAGGCAGCGTTGTTAGTCCAGGAAGCATGCAGTGATTTGGCCGTCAGATAGACTGGGTTCTGCGGCGCAACAGCATCCAGGTCCGCGGCAGTGGGCCATTCGCCGCCCCAGGTATTCTGGTTCCAGCCGTGACCCAGAACCCATTCTCCGGGAGGCGTCTGGCGGACGCGTTCAGCCACGCGGCGCAGAATCTCGTCCTTCGATGGAACCTCACAGTCAATCGCCGTAAGCGCCAGGGCGAACTCATGCAAGTGCAAATGGGCATCGGTCAGGCCGGGTAAGACAACGCGCCCGCCCATATTATGGGGCACGGCGCGCTCGAATTCATCGAACAGTTCTTCTCCGCCAACTGCCAAAATGCGCCCGCCATCGACAACCAGGGCCGAGGCGCTGGGCCGGGCAGGATCGAAGGTGTGAACGCGAGCATTATGGAGAAGTTCCATATAATTTTGTAGGGCGAAATGGATTTCGCCCTACGGTTTCCTGTCAGTCTTTCACCAAGCGCCCCATCAGGGCGTCAAGTTCCTCGTTGGAATAGTAATGGATGGTCAGAGTACCGCCTTTGCGACCGGAGCGCAGGGTCACCTTGGTGCCCAGGCTGGTACGCAGACGCTCTTCCAGTTCGGCCACATCCGGCGGGGTGGATGGCTTGGGCTTGCGGGCCGGTTTCTCACCAGAAAGCTTGCGCACCAGTTCTTCGTTCTGACGGACGTTGAGCTCCTGGGCGATGATCGTCCGCAGAGCAGCCGCCTGGGCCTCAGCATTGGGCAGGGCAAGCAGAGCACGCGCATGCCCCTCCGAAACGCGTCCTTCAATCAGAGCGTTTTTGACCGAGTCTGGTAATTTGAGCAGGCGCAGCGTATTGGTCACGGCAACGCGGCTCTTGCCCACACGAACAGCAATCTCTTCATGGGAAAGATCGAAATCTTCGGCCAGTTGACGATAGGCCTCGGCTTCTTCCAAAGCCGACAAATCAGAGCGCTGGACGTTCTCGATAATGGCAAGTTCCAATCGCTGCTGGTCGGTGGCCTGGCGCACCAGCACCGGCACGGAGGCCAGCCCCGCCAGCCGGGCAGCCTGCAGGCGGCGTTCCCCGGCGATCAGAATATACTGTCCCGCCACTTCACCCGGGGTAACGATGAGCGGTTGGAGCACCCCATGCTCACGCACTGAGTTGGTC
>CAZRCR010000372.1:0-3368 GCA_964598615.1 uncultured Anaerolinea sp. | reverse complement strand
AACGGCACAGCCACCGAAGTCTTGCCGCGCACGAGCAGCATCAGGAATACCGACAGGATGAACCCGGCGGTGACCGAACGGGTAAACGTGCCTTGCGGGTTGCGGTAAACCACCACTTCAGGGATCTCGCCAATCGCCACGTCACGCCAGGCGGTGGCTTGCAGGTCTTGCATGGCCGTCATGGAGGCGGCTGCCAGCAGGAAGACCGCCAATCCCTGGTAGACCCAGAACAAGATGACCCCGCCCGGGATCTGGTCAAACCCGATGAAAGCCAGGTTGCCTACCAGGGTTCGTCCCAACGTGCCGTCGTAGACATTGAACCGGATGGCAAAAGCGGTCAACATGAAGGTGGTCAGTCCACCATAGAACAAGAACGACGTTTGCACGAAGCGCCCGATGCCGGATTTGCCGCTGTAAAACTCCCACAACCCCTTGAGTTTGGGCAAATGCTTCTTGCCCCATTTGACGATCCCCGCATCCTCGTGGATGACGAATTGGATACCGTTCGACATGGCTTCCAACCCACTCAGGGCTACCATGCCTTTCATGGAGGCCGTCAACAGGTGGTAAAGCGCCTGCCAGATGCTGGCTGTTTCTTCCACCGCTTCGGTGGCAGTCACAGCCGCCACGCCGCGCCCGTTGGCGATCAACAGGCCAACAAACAGCACCACGGTCAACAAAACGAACACGCCCAGCAGGATAAAGACCACCCGGGCCGACTCACCGCGCCCGCGAATGGTCAGCCAGTAGGTGATGCCCGCCAATGTCGCGCCGATCAGGAAGTGCAGCCACCAGTATTTTCCATACAGGTTCAGGATCGAAAGCAATTGGTCGCCGCCGGAGAGCGCCGAAACCACAATGGTCAACACGTAGTCCTGGATAAGCACCACAGCCACTACGAGACTCAAACCAGGTTTCAGGTAACGCATCGAAGCGGTATAGGCGCCGCCGCCTTCGTTGAAAATTCCCAGCGAATACATGTATAGCGCACCGAACGAAACGTTCGCCACCGCGATGACCGCCGCGGCGATGTAGCCCCAACGCTCCAGCCCATACGGGTGCAGGGCATGCATCATCTCGCCGGTGGCATAAAAATACGAGGTGAAATAGTCCACGCCAAACAGGGCCAGGGCAGCCAGCAGACCGATCTGCCCGGCGCCGTGCACATTGGCGTGTTCCTGCTTCTCCACCGGGGAAGCCTTATACGCCAGGAAAACAATAACGATGAGTAAACCGATTGAAAAAATCATGGGATAACCTTTTTATTGGGAATGCTTCTCGAAAGCATTTTCGATAGTCACGAGTTGCGCCAACAGGTGTCGACGGGAGGCCGGGCTGATGCCCATATCGCCGCGCACTTTGGCTTCTGCCAGCCGCATGGCACGCACAACGAAAGCCGAAACGAACATAATGCGTCCATCCGGGATGATCTCCACCGGGTAGAGGTGCAAGGCCAGATCTTCGGTCTCGAAATACGGCAGACTGAGGCGCAGGCCGCGGTTCAATGTGCCCGCTTCGGCACGGGTGCGGATCTTTTGGACGATCTGGTGGGTGTAATAACGCGCCAGGGCACGTCCCTGGTTGACCAGCTGCCCGAGCAGACCGGCGCGTTTGCGCTGGTAGGTGTCGTCGGCGGTAATGCAGGGGCAAAGAGCTTCGGCGTCTTCCAAAAGGCGGACAGCGTTCTGCAGGGAGGCAATGTGCGCCTCGGCTTCCCGGGTCGACGCGACGATCAGGGTATCGTGGTCATCAAAAGCCACCCACTGCGGCAGATAGAAACGCCGCGCCGCCGCCACGTATGGGACCTGGAGCCTGCCGCCGTCCGAATTGGATTTCTCCCCCTCTGCCACTGCGTCGGTGTCAGCCAGCAGGGCCGAGGGCGTGACGCCGTCCACCGGGAGGGACGGGATATCGTCACCCGGCTCGGTTGTGTAGCGGACGGGGAGTCCATCCGGGAGCAGATGATGGACGATGGTACGAGCCAGGGCAAAGCGGAACAGTTTTCCGTATACCGCCAGGCCGGGGTTCAGCCCTTGCTCGAGGCTGGTCAAATGTTCTGCAAGCTGCGTGCGCTTTTCGAGGCGGGAGATACGTTTCAGCGGGCTGCCAACCGTCCGTGAACGCGCCGCAGGCGGCAGGTCGAGGGTCTCGCCGCCGTCGAGGATGATCTTATCGGGCAGTTGGAAGTGCAGGCGGCTTTTGTCCTGAACCAATGAATCAATAAGCGCGGCAGCCTGCTGGTCGAGAAAGTGCTGGGTCAGGGCAGGCTGGACCGCATAGAGCCGGGAAAGGAGATCGAAGTCCCGGGCGATCTGGCTGATGTTCTTTTCAAGTGGCATGAATACTCCTTCAACGAGGAAGGAGTATAGAAGACCGGTATAAAACGGTGACAAAGAAAAGCGGCAATCGCATAAAGAAAAAATAAAAATCCCCTACAAAATTGTAGGGGCGGGGTGACCCCGCCCTTTGTTGGCGATAAAGAAGTCGATCACGCATTCTGCGTGACGTTTGCAGGAAAGTGTCACGCTGAAAGCGTGACCTACGCCTTACTCGTCTGCGATGAAGCGGTAGCCGATCCCGGCTTCGTTCAGGATGAAACGCGGCTGTTCGGGGTCATCTTCCAGTTTTTTACGCAACTGGCGGACAAAGACGCGCAGATATTCCACGTGGTCGGCGTCGGCCGGATCCCAGACATGCGACAGGATGGATTGGTGCGTGAGGACGCGCCCTGCATTGGCGGCCAGGTAGGCCAGCAGTTTGAACTCGGTGGCAGTCAGCTTCACTTCTTCGCCGTTGCGGTAGACGAAGTGTTGTGCCAGGTCGATCTGCAACGGCCCGGCGGTAACGACCGTCTTTTTGTCCACCTGGGCCTGGGCGGCAGCGTGACGCAGCGCCACGCGGATACGCGCCAGCAATTCGTCGATGCCGAAGGGTTTGGTGAGGTAGTCGTCGGCTCCGGCGTCGAGCGCCAGGACTTTGTCCTGTTCGCTGTCACGGACGGAGAGCACGATGACCGGGGTATGTGTCCACTCGCGCAGACGCTTGCAGACGGTCACACCATCCATATCGGGCAGGCTCAGATCGAGGATGATGGCGTCGGGTTGACCAGCCGCCGCCAGGGCCAGTCCTTCTTCCCCGGTGCCAGCAGTGCTGACGCGGAACTGGCGGGCGGTCAGGATGGTGCGCAGAGCGCGCAGGATCTGGTGTTCGTCGTCGATAACGAGGATGTGCAACTGGTTGCTCATTCGTTGGGTACCTTCGGGGCCGCGCCGCCGGCATGGATGGGCAGGGTAAAACGGATGGCAAAACCCTGTTCAAGATTCTCAGCCCAGATGCGCCCCTGATGGGCTTCGACCAGGCCTTTGCAG
>CAZRCR010000371.1:0-3371 GCA_964598615.1 uncultured Anaerolinea sp. | reverse complement strand
ACTGTAGAGTTCTCGCTTTCGGTCAACGATATTTTTCTGGCCAGCGGCGGAACGCAGTTCTTCGTCACGTACAGCGTCAACAGCCAGGGAATGTATGAGCCCGGCAACAACTCCTACCGCTGGATCGACCTGGCATCGGGGAAGTCGGTCAAGTTCTGGCCCGACACACCACAAATGATGGGATACTACAGCCCGCGGCTTCCTTCCCCCGATGGCACTCAACTGGTCTACACGAACGGTGGAGTTGGGGAAACCGATGTGGCTTTCGTACAGGCGGATGGCGCCACGCAAACGTTCAACTGGACGATCCCGCGCGGTAATTTGATCGGCTTCAGCCCGGATGGCACCTCCCTCGTCATGCTGACGGGGAATTCCCTGGAGAAAAAATACCTTTCCTGGGTGAACATTTCCACAGGACAGCCGATTGTCCAGTTGGGGTTGGGCGATGGCTATGGTATCTATGAGTATCACCGAAGCCCTGATGGACGCCTGGTCGAATTCTATTTCGAACAGCAACAATGGGTTGTCGATCTTGCCTCCCAGAAAATCCTGGCCCAGGTGCAGGGAGAAAGATTCCTGGGCTTCTCCGGCGACAGCCAGCAGACCTACTGGTACAGCGGCGATGGGATCATTGTCCGCCCGACAGACAGCACGACCAGCATCCAGCCGTTCGCCATGCCGGAAAGTGTGGATGCCAGCCACATCTCGGTCATGACCACCAACCCGGCAAATACGACCCTTATCCTTGGGGACGAGTTTGGCAACGTTTCGTTCTGGGATCTGACCAGTACCAGTTTTCTGGCGCAGGTCCGCCCGCACAGCGACGAGGTGACATACCTGCTGTTGACGCCGGATGGCAGCACCATCGTCAGCGCGTCCAGGGATGGCGGCCTGAAAATATGGGATAGCCCCATCCCCTAGAAAGTCCCGTTGGCCGGGGAGCGAGACACATCGCTCCCCGGTTTGTTATCTCAACTGGCGTATGATACACTCGTTGTAAAATGGTTAACCCTTAGGCAATCCTGTTGCCAAGTCTGGATTCACAGAACGCGAGGAGAACTCCATGTATAAAAAATATGCCATTTTCAGCATCGCAGCCGCTCTCTTCGTTACAGCATGTCTCTGCACCAGCCTGAACCTTACATCCACCCCTGAGCCGACATCCACCGAGGCCGCCACCCTGCCCTTTTTCGATGATTTCAGTGTCAACGCGTATGGCTGGCCAATCGACTTCGATAACGGTGATTACGCCGATACGACCTACGCGATCGATCATGGTGTATACAAGTGGACGGTCTATGCCCACCAGAATGCTTATTCCATCGCCTGGCCGAACTTGCCTCTCCTGACAGATTTCACCGTTGCGGTGGAAGCAAAGCAAATCGATGACAACCTAGACGACAGTGACTACGGCATCATCTATCGTTTCGGGGATGGTCAAGAGTATTATTCCTTTGCCATTAGCAATACCCTGTTCAGTGTATACTTTTACAACAAATCCAGCGGATGGGAGGAGATCATCCCCTGGCAATCCAGCAGCGACATTCGAGCGGGAGATGTCAATGTATTGAAAGTCGTGTCGTCAAACGGCATCATCGCTTTCTACGCGAACGACACGCTGTTAATCCAATTTTCCAATGACCGCCTGACAGAGGGCCGCCCCGGCCTGGGCGTGGATGTATATACCGCCGGGGAAACCGGAACCTTCGAGTTCGACAATTTCTCGGTGACCGCCCCATAAGGGAAAATCAAACCAGATATGGTACACTTGTTCTAATATGACCACAATCGTTGCCCTCGACCTCGAAACCACCGGCCTGGATCCGAAAACGGATGCCATCCTCGAGATCGGTGCCCGCCGCTTCAACGGTCACCGCGTGGAGGATGAGTTCACCACGCTCATCAACCCCAACCGCCACATCCCCGAATTCATCACCGGCCTGACCGGTATCAGCGATGAAATGGTACGCGGCAAACCGCGCATCCATGATGTGCTGGACGAACTGGCCGCCTTTATCGGTGACGCGCCCATCCTGGGGCATAATATCAAGTTCGACCTTTCCTTCCTCCAAAAATACAAGCTCTTCGAACTCAACGACCGCATCGACACCTACGAGATGGCCGCCGTGCTCATGCCCACCGCCAGCCGTTATAACCTGGGAGCGCTGGGCCAGCAGTTGGGCATCCCGCTCCCGGCCACCCACCGCGCCCTCGATGATGCCCGCGTGACCGCCGCGGCCTATAACATCCTGTTCGAGCGCGCCTGCGAACTCCCCATCGACCTGCTGGCCGAGATCGTCCGGGACGCGGAACCCATCGAATGGGATGGAGCCTGGGCCTTCAAACAGGCGCTCCAGGCCGCCGCGCGTCAGGGCGGGAAAGCCAAATCGATACGCGGCGGACAGGACTCAGGTCCGCTTTTCGAACCGGAAAGCAAGAAACGCCGCGGGCCGACACTCGAGGTCCCGGATGAACCGGCTCCCATCGATCCCGAGGAAGCCGCATCCGTCCTCGAATACGGCGGTCCGTTCTCCCAGTATTTCGATAACTACGAGCACCGCCCCGAGCAGGTGGAAATGCTGCGGGCGGTGGCCAACGCCCTGTCGTACGGACAGCACCTGATGGTCGAGGCGGGGACCGGCGTTGGCAAGTCGTTCGCCTACCTCGTCCCGTCTGCCCTATTCGCCTTGCAGAACAACACGCGAGTTGTGATCTCGACGAATACCATCAACCTGCAGGACCAGCTCATCAAAAAGGACATCCCCGACCTGTGCGCCGCCCTCGGCCTGGACCTGCGCGCCGCCGTGCTCAAGGGACGCTCCAACTACCTGTGCCCGCGCCGCCTCGACCTGCTACGCCGCCGCACACCCGCCAACGCGGATGAAATGCGCGTGCTCGCCAAGGTGCTGGTCTGGGCGCTCGAGAACCAGAGCGGCGACCGCAACGAGATCAACCTGACCGGACCCAACGAACGCGACGTGTGGCTACACCTTTCCGCCGAGGACGACGCCTGCACCAGCGAGGTCTGCCTGGAGCGCCAGGGCGGGGCCTGCCCGTTCTTCCGCGCCAAACAGGCATCCCTCAATGCCCATATTCTCGTGGTCAACCACGCCCTGCTGCTGACGGACGTCTCCACTGGCAACCGGGTGCTGCCCGAATACCAGCACGTGGTCATCGACGAAGGCCATCACCTCGAAGCCGCCACCACCGACGCGCTCAGCTTCCGCCTGACGCAGTGGGACATGGAACGCCTGATCCGCGAGGCGGGCGGTTCCACATCTGGCATCCTCGGGCAGGTGCTCTCCGCCACACGCGACCAGATCCGCCCGTCCGACTACGCGCTGCTCAACCAGAAGGTGGAGCGCGCCACC
>CAZRCR010000370.1:0-3371 GCA_964598615.1 uncultured Anaerolinea sp. | reverse complement strand
CGTCAGCGTGCGGATGGCCGCTGCCAGCGCAGACGGGTCACCCGGCGGTGAGAAGATGCCGCACTGCCCGGCTTCGATCACATCGCGGATGACACCGTCGATGGCAAGCAAAACTGGCCGTCCGGCGGCCATGTAGTCGAAGACTTTGTTCGGATGGGGAGTCTTGTATTCTTCGATGGGTTTCAGGATAGCAATGCAGGCGTCCGTCCCGGCCAGCACCGCGGCCATGTCCGTTTTGGGAACAGGCGGGAGGAACAGAACATTGGTCAGGTTCAGACGTTGGGCCTGTTCCTGCAAATTGGCTTTTTCCTTCCCGTCGCCGAGGAACACCACCCGGACCTCAGGCCGGTCGGCCAGTTGGCGGGCGGCTTCAAGCACCACGCCCAGGTCATTTGACATGCCATGCGCCCCGGCGTAGAGAACAACGAAGTTTTTTGTCAGCCCATTGCGGGTCCGAAAGGTTTCGCCTGTGTCGGACGGGTCGAACATATCGGGGTCGGCGCCGTTCGGGATGAGGTCCACGCGCCGGGCGCCGCGTTCCTTCACATGGTCTACATAAGCCGGGCTGTTGACGATGACCCGGTCGGCGCGGCGGTAGAGTGTCCGTTCCAGCCAGGTGGAGAGGGCGATCAGGGTTGGGCTTTTCAGTACACCAACAGCAATGGCAAACTTCGGCCACAGGTCGCGCACCTCGAACAGGAAGGGCACGCGTTTGAGCCGGGCCAGCATCCAGGCCGTAACACCCTGGAAGATGGGCGGCGAGGTGCCCCAGACCACATCCACGTTCTTGACTCCCAGACCAATCCAGAAAGAGGATGCCATGAACGAAGCAAAGAACAGGACACGGTGGAAGAAGGACTTGTGCAGGGCGCGGTAGTTGGCGGCGTGAATGACCCTCACACCCCCCTCTGTCTCTCCCCCCATTTTCTGCGAAAATGGGGGGAGCCGGAGGGGGGCACCGGATAGATAACTCACGGAACTGGTGATGACCGTTACCTGATGACCTTTAGCAGCAAGGTAACGGGCGAACTCGTGGTGACGTGTTCCCCCGGCTTCGTCGAGCGCGGCAAAAACCTGATGGATGAGGAGGATATGCATAGTGGACGGTAGACGGTTGACCGTGGACGGTGTGAACGGTCTACTGTCCACCGTCTACGGTCAGGTGATTATTCAGGGATAATAACTGGTTCCTGCGGCCAGCCTTCCTTGAGGAAGCGCACAAGCAGTTCGGCCATTTCCACCGGCTTGACCGGTTGTTCGATAAGTTGCGAGACCGGCAACCAGACAGGTTCATAGGTACCGCGTTCGGGGAGCGGATGGTTCATCTCTTCGCCGGTTCCTTTTCCGAAGGTGCCGCCGGTCACTTCGACGCGGTAGTAATACTGCCATTTGCCGTGCCAGCCGATCTGGGCAACCAGTCCCTTGAGCGCCACGTCCAAGCCCAACTCTTCCAGCGTCTCGCGGACGGCAGCCTGCTCGGGAGTCTCGCCTTCGTCCACATGACCGCCGGGGAAAGTGAAATAGTGCAATCCGGCGCGGTGACGTTCGATCAGGGCAACCTTATCGTCTTGAACAAGCAAAATGGCGGCGCGATAACTCATGGTTGTCAGCTTTCAGGAAAGCGGAATTCGGTGGTCAGGGTGACATCGGTCGGGTCTTCGACCGTCAGGGACAGGGAAAGCGCAGGGATTTTAACGCCGTAGGTAGGCGATGTCCAGCCGCGGGTGGGGTCGGGGGCGGTGGAGCCGAGCAGGGGTTCGCCAGCCCGATAGAGCGTCAGTTGGGAGTCGGGTATTTTCACTTGTGAGTCTTGCGCAAGGGACAGAGTGATTTGCCCCTGCGGCGAGTCCAGCAAGAGCATTACTCCCGACTCGCGACTCTCGACTCTCCACTGGTAGTCAGGCAAAAGCCAGTGCAGGCGCACGGACAGGGGCCTGCGCACCCAGGGCTGGCGCAGGATGTCGTCTGTAACGAGCCAGCGGTCATCCTCGAAAACACTGACAATGCGGGTATGACGGTAGCCGCGTCCCCAGTAACGGCCGCGCAGTCGCTGCAACTCGCCAGGTTCCTCTGTAGGGAGTGGCTTGCGGTAGGCGTTGACCCAGTCCAGGTACAGGAAGCGCCCGGCACGCGTCATCTGGTCGCGGCCGTCCACGGTGACGGTGTTGTGCAGGAAGGCGGTCACCAGCGAGTTCGTCCACGGGGCGGGAGCGTTGTAGAGATACGTGCCGCCATCCCGGGCGATGTTCAGTCCGCGCCACCACAGGTCGAGGTGCAGCTGGTCAGCATGGGAGGGACGGCAGTTGAACTGAGCGGTGCGGAAATAAGCCCAGGAGTGTTTTCCGTACAACTGGTCGCCGAGGTAGCGCGGCAGCGTAACACTGCGCGGACCGGCAGCCTGCACGCCAAACCAGAGCGACATCTCATCCCAGACGCCGTGCGGCAGGTCGTAATCCAGGAAAGCGCGGGCGGCAGCATGAGCGACCGGGCGGTAGTCTGCGAACGGGAGAACGGTCAGCGGGAAAATGTACGCCCCGTCGTTGGCGCCCAGGTTCGGGGTCTGACCGGATTCGGAATCGAGCAGCGACAACAGCCAGTGGACCGAGCGTTCGACCGCTTCCAGCGTGGGACGCGGCCAGCGCAGGTCGTGTTTTTTGACCAACGCGTTCGTCCACAGAACAACCTGGAGCATGAGGCGGTGGTAGTTGGTGCTGTGCTGGGAATACTCGCCATAGGAGTCGATCTGCCGCTGGAGGCCGTCGTTGACCCAGCGCCAGCCGAGGCCGCGCCAGCGGGCGGCGTCAGGATGGTCGGGCAGGGCCAGCCCGGCGGTGAGCAGACCAGCGGCCTCGGTCAGCAGGTGGTTGTTGTGCTGGGAACTGGCATAAACGAGTGTGGACGGGATACGGGCAGCATGCTCGGCAACTGCCGCAGCCAGCCGGGATTTGCGCTCCGGGGTGGAAGCGGAGGCGGCATCGAAGACCTGCGCGGCCCAGGTGAAAGCCATCAGCCGCAGGGCCACTTCCTGTCCACTCATCCAGTGCGGGCCGAGACAGGGTGGATTGGACTCGGTAAAAATCTCGAAGTTGCGCCAGAAGGTTTCGGCGTAGGATTCGTTTTTCGTGAGGTGATACGCGCGCCCCAGGGGGAACGCCCAGCCAAAACGGGCAGGTTCCCACAAGAACTTGATATCCGGTATTGGTAATTCGGTATTCGGGATTCTGGCACGCCCGGTTTCGTAAACTGTCCAATGAACCAGTGGATAAGCACCGGAAAGCTTTAGCTCTACCGGCTCTGCCCCGAAAAGGCGGACTTTGCCGCCGACGATCTCGTCCGCTTCGGCGAGGAGGTTCGAAATGCCATCTTTGCCG
>CAZRCR010000369.1:0-3372 GCA_964598615.1 uncultured Anaerolinea sp. | reverse complement strand
CTGAAGGCCGTGATGCCGGGGGTGGTCTTATCGAAGCCGAACATGGCGATCTTCAGGTACCAGCCCGTATCCCAGCGTTCCCAAACGTTGAGGAAGTGACGCGAGAACGCATCGGTATGCAGGAGTGGGTCGATCACGATGAACGGTTCATCGTTCGGGCTGGTTTGCAGGTTGGGGGAATTCGAGACGATAAAGCCGAGCGCCGAATAGAGGATGCGCAGCCCCAGGAACAGGAGAACGATGACCGTCCATTCCTTTTTCCACTTCAGGCGCATGTCACTCTCCGCACGCCCCGCGCTGGTAGATCACCGCCACCTGGTCACGGTGCACTTCGCACCAGGCTGTGGATGCGTCCAGGGCGTTGACCAGTTCCGGCTGGGTTTTCACCGAAACCATCAGCAGATTGGCGCCAGTCCCGTCGAGCAGGGTCTGCCAGTTGTATTGGGCATTGGTGATATCTTTATAGGCCTGCCACTGTTCCACCGGGAAGACCTCGAAACGGGTGTCGATCCAGGTGGGACGTTCCGGCAGGGCGAACTCGATGTAGCTGGAAAAGCCAATCTCGCTCCACAGCGGACCCGGTAACTGGTCCTGTTCTGCAAGCCACTCCACCGCTGCCACGGGCGTGTTCTAGTTGCTTCGGGAGCATCCGGCCACCAGGCGTTGCGTACGCCCGGGAGCAGGGACAGGGGCAGGAGCAGGAAGACCAGGCTGAGGGTCCGATTGAGCAGCGGCGAACCGGGTTTCGGGTCGCCCAGGTACTGCTTCTCCCAGTCTGCCAGCATGGCGCCGGTCAGAACGGTCAGGATAAAAACGAACCAGATAACGTAGCGTTCACCCCACAATGCCAGGAAGCCGAAGCCCAGGAACCAGGTCCATTCGAGCAGGCTGAGTTTGCGGGGCGAGAAGGCCGCCAGGGCCGGGAAGGCCAGCAGCCACAGGAAGAACAGGTTCATCTGCCAGTTGTCGTTCACCGGCGGACGCCACTCGGCGGAGAATAACTGGCTGGAGCGAACGGTGAGCGACTGGACGACATACGTCCATGCCCCGATCCCGCGCGGGTTGACCAGTGTGGCGAGCACCACACCGACAGTTGCCAGCGCCAACGGACGACGGTCACCGCGCCCGAAGGCCAGTGCCGCGCCGACGAGCAGGATCAGCATCACGAATGAACCGTGCAGGTTGACCCATACCAGGCTGATGAGCGGTAGCCAGTAGACGATGTTCTTCCGTCCGCTTTGCCATTGATAAAGGATGAAGAGAGCCAGCGCGAAGAGCGGATAGGCCAGCAGTTGCGGGCGCAGCGACCAGTTGTTGCTCGAAGCCAGTACTGCCAGCAGGAGCACAACGGCCGCTCCCACGCGCCCTGCGCCAAGCCTGCGGGCTGTCAACCAGACCAGGCCGTAAGCGGCGGCCACCAGCAGACCGCGCAATAACACGGTCAGGGTCAGACCGCCGAGCCGGTAAACCAGCCAGAAGAGCACCGCCGCGCCCCACGAGTGGTAGGCCACCGCTGTCCCGGTCTGTGACCAGGTGAAGGTGTCCACTGTTGGCACCGCGCCCTGTGCAAGCGTATCCTGCCCCACGCGCAAATACCACCAGTAATCGTTGGGCGTGACCGGCAGCAGGAAGGCGATTGCCAGGGAGATCGCCAGGACGAGCGCCAGCCAGAGCAGGGGAGCGGTATCGGCACGTTTCGGGGTCATTTTGGTCTGGCTACAATATAGGCTTTCCAGCCCATCGCTTCGAGCGACGGGACGACCGGGAAACCTTTTTCCATCCAACTGACCTCGTAACCAGCCTGCGTGAGAGTTTCCCACGCCACCCGGCTGGACTCGGGTCCATGCAGTTCCATCAGCATCAGCGGGCGGGCTTCGGCCAGGATGCGCTTCATGCCCGGCAGGGCCATCACTTCGCCGCCTTCGATGTCCATTTTGACAACCTGTGGCGGCGGGTTGTCCTGCGTGTAGCAGAACTCGTCCAGCGAAATGCCTTCGACGGTGATCTCGGCCTGGTAGGGTTCGTCCCGCCCGGCGGACCCGGCCGCCTTGCCCATCCCGCCCGAGGCGTGGACGTAGAACTTCACCGGACCCGCGGCCTGCGTCACCGCTTTGGCCACGACCGTGATCTGTGAATCCTTCCCGTTGGCGTGGACGTTATGCCGTACCTGTTCCGCATTCGATGGCAAGGCCTCGAAGGCGAACACTTTCCCCGTCTCCCCGGCGGCTCTGGCCAGCAGGAGCGATACGTACCCGATGTTGGCGCCCACGTCATAGACCACCGCCCCGGCAGGGACCAGTTCGGGCAGAGCCGCTTGCAGGTCGGGTTCGTAGGTGCCGAGCCAGTAGTCCTTGTCGATCTGCATATCGAGCAGGATGGTATACCCGGCCAATCCGCCCGCGGCTACCTTGACCTCCGTCAGCCCGGTGGGGGCAGCGCGGTTCAGACCGCGGCGGATGACGCGCGCCAACGGCTTGAAATTATAGATGGCCTGTTTGGCCGAATTGGGCAGGATTCTGGCGGCAAAGGCCGCGAGGGAAAGAAATGTTTTTTTCATAAGGAGTCGGGATACAAAGGAATTGATTTCATCAATGTTGTTTTTTTATTTCCAAATTCGTTTTACTGAACAATGCGATGGCAATAAACTGGATCATGGCAGTTACCGGAAAAAGAAACCAACGACTCCAGTTTGTGACGAAAACAGAGACGGGCGTTCCAATTTGATCATAGAACTCGGGCAACCATGCAAGTGGCATAAAAAAACTAGTGGTTTCTTGGAAGACCTTAGCAACAAAAAGAGCCATCAATAAATATTCAACAAGCTTGACTGCGAACCGTTGTTTCTGAAAGAATGTTCGGTTTGACAGGAATATTGTCAACCACACCAACACGCCTAAAAAAAGAAGATAGAGAAATAAACGCAAGAAAATTTCAAGAGGAGATGCAATTGGCAAGTTAGGATTTGCTGGCTGATAAGTACCATTGAGTAGATGCAATATTCCAGTTGTACCTATTTCTTTCCAAATCGCCACTGAATTTAGAATTAACGGCAAAGACAAAACCAAAAATAGAAGTAACCATTGCCGCTTTTGTATTTTCATCTTTTGAAAAATCACAATCGTTTGTTATCGAAAAGCATTAACCAAGCAGTACATTCAAGTATTTCTCGACCATCGTGTCGAGACCAAAGGCTTCCTCGGCGCGCTGGCGGGCATTGCGGCGGAAGTAATCGTTATCCTTGATGATTTCCGCTGCGGTATCTACCAGGGCGGGCACGTCAGGTTTTTCGAGTTTCCACGGGTCACTGCCATAAGGGACGACGCGTCCGGCGTCGCCGGTCACCAGCTCGGGGAGGGCGCCGGTGGCGAAGGC
>CAZRCR010000368.1:0-3373 GCA_964598615.1 uncultured Anaerolinea sp. | reverse complement strand
GAAGTACTTCTCGTTTGCCAGTTCGACGATCTCCACCGGCCAGCCGTTCCTTTCGGCGTCTTCCAGCATGGGGGTGAAGAGACCGTTGTCGGGTCCGACAAAGATGTGGCCGTGAGTGCGCAAGGCGATCGGGCGGCGGCGGGTGCCCACACCGGGGTCCACCACGGCAATGTGGACCGTCCCGGCGGGGAAGAAGGGATAGGCGCGCCAGAGGGCGAACGCACCTTCGAGCACGTTCTGCGGGGCAACTTCATGGGTAATATCGGCGATCTGCGCGGCAGGGCAAATGCCCCAGATCACGCCCTTGAGCGTGCCGACAAAACCGTCTTTGGTGCCGAAATCGGTGGTAATGGTGATAATGGACATGGGATACCTGTTGTTTGTGGGAGGGGATTTTTGTATACTGAGAATAAGATTTTACACCGAAAGGCGCACCGCGCCAGAGCATTCCCAGGAGGAAACCTTGAAACACTTTCTTTTTCTTTCGATGACCCTGATCCTGTTACTCGCCGCCTGCTCCCCGTCCGGGACAAACACGCCAGTGGACGAAGCGCCTGCCGCGACCGACGCGCCGGTGGAGAGCATCAGCCAGCCGTCCGGTCCGCTCACGCTGACCAGCCCGGCCTTCGAGAACGAGAGCCAGATCCCGGTCCAGTACGGGGAAGTGAACTTCTCGCAAGACGTGGGCGGCGCGTCCTTCCTGTGCACCAACGCGGCGGAGGCGGCCAACATCTCCCCGGCGCTGGCGTGGACGAACATCCCCGCCGGGACCGAAAGCCTGGTCCTGCTGATGGGAGACCAGATGAACTACGCCTATCCCGACCTGCCGGAAGACGCCATCTTCGCCCACTGGGTGGTATATAACATCCCGCCCGGCGCGACCGGACTTGCGGAAGGACAGCCCGCCGATGCGGCCCTGCCCGACGGTTCCCTGCAGGGGTTGAACAACTACCCCGCCCCCTATGACAGCGGCTACGGCGGGCCCTGCCCCGGCGCGGAAACCCACCTGTACGTGTTCACGCTCTACGCCCTGGACACGATGCTCGACCTCCCGGCGGGCGCGGACCTGCAAACGGTTCAGGCAATGATGGAGAGCCACATCCTGGCCCAGGCCGAGTTGAAAGGTTATTTCACCGGGGAGTAGATGCTCCTCGAAAAAATTCCACAAAGGAGATAAAAGATGAACTACGCTGAAAAAGCCACTGCAAAAGGGAAAAGGATCAAGACTGCCTGGATCACCCTGGGGGTTGGCGTGGTCTTGCTTACCGCCGGGTTCTTCGCGGAAGGTATGTATATCCTCATGGGCGTGGGACTCGGAGGCATTGGCGTCATGGGAGCGATCCACGGACTGGTCAGCAAGCCGGTCGTGACCCTGGGCGAAGACCGCGCACAGATCACAGGCTGGTTGATCCCTTCCGGCAACCTGGACATCCAGTGGGATGACGTGGCCAGCGCCCGCATCACCACCGACGCCGCCGGGAACAAGGTGTTCTGGCTGACCGACAAACTCGGCAAGCTCAAAGGGATCGAGTCGACCCGTTTCGAGGGCTATGAAGAGATCGATGCCTTTTGCCAGAAGAAACTGGCCGAGAAAGGCATCGAAGTGGCCGCCGTCACACTGCCTGCGCCGACGCCCAAATAAACGGACCGCACCGGCGTGCTATAATTTTCAGCAGACTCACCCAAAATTACCCTCCCGCAGGGACTGTCCCGAGGCGCAGCCGAAGGATGGAGGCCTTCGGGAGGGCCGTTCTAGACAGGGAGCAGGAGCATGGAAATTCCCCTTGATTGGCTACTCGAAGGCGAACCCTGGAGCGAATACAGAACCAGGCGCGATATATTGGGGCAGTCAGAGAACGACCATCCAGTCCTGTCTGCACGGGCATCCATGCTGGCAAATTCCCGGGTGCGCGGCCTGGTTGAAGAATTATCCGGATGGCCGGGAGCAGCCATCGCCAGCCACAAAAACGCCGGTCAACTGTTCCACAAACTGACCTTCATCGCCGATCTGGGGCTTTCCCGCAACGATCCGGGCATGGACAGGCTCATCGCCCGCATCAGCGAACATCGATCAGCCGAAGGGCCTTTCCAACTCCCCATGAATATCCCCGAACACTTCGGGGGAACAGGGCAGGATCAATGGGCGTGGGCCTTATGCGATGCCCCGCTCGTTGTATATGCCCTGGTTAAGTTCGGTTTGGGAAACGAGCCAGCGGTACAAACGGCGGTAGAGTATCTGGCAGGACTTGTACGCGACAATGGCTGGCCGTGTGTGGTTTCTAAAGAATTGGGAAAATTCCGCGGGCCGGGGAGGAAAGACGACCCTTGCCCGTTCGCAAACCTGGCCATGCTCAAAGTACTTTCCGAAGTGGAAGCCTTACGCGACAGCCCGGCCTGCCATACGGGAACGGAAACGCTCCTCTCATTGTGGGAGGGAAGCGCCACGCGCCACCCGTACGTGTTCTACATGGGCACCGATTTCCGCAAACTCAAAATGCCGTTCATCTGGTACGACCTCATGCACGTGCTCGACATCCTGTCGCGCTTCCCCTGGCTCAAGAAGGACGCCAGGCTGTTGGACATGGCCGCACTCCTGAAAAGCAGGGCGGACCAGCAAGGGCGCTTTACGCCCGATTCGGTCTGGACCGCGTGGAAGGATTGGGAATTCGGGCAGAAAAAGGAACCCTCCCGCTGGCTGACCCTGGCGGCATGGCGGATCATCACGAGAATGGAAACCGCATCGACATGACCGGGAAAATGGGATTTACCGGCGTGCTATAATTTACAGCAGAGTCACAGCGATCATCCTCCCGCAGGTTATGGCCTGCGGGAGGGTCGAATCATCAGCATCGATTCGGGAAATCATCAACGACAGTTGGCGCAATTCACAACATCGTACCAGGTGTACCGCGCTCGGGTAAAATTCAATGCATTGAGGCAAACCAAAATGAAACGCACAATCCAAATTCTCCTCACCGTCTCCACTGTGCTTGCTCTGTTGTCTGCCCCGGTCCTGGCTTCGGCAGGGACAGCGCCATCCCGCGAGATCGATTTTGCCGCCATCGACAGTTACATCGAAGGGCAAATGCAAAAACACGGCCTGATGGGAATTTCGCTCGCCATCACACAGGGCAACCAGATCCTCTATCAACAAGGGTATGGAACAGCCGGCAGTGACACTCCCATGACACCCCAGACCCCGATGTACATCGGCTCACAGAGCAAATCGTTCACCGGTCTCGCCATTGCCCAACTCATGGATGAAGGGCAGATCGACCCGAACGCCCCGGTCGTCACCTACATCCCTTGGTTCCAGGTGGCCGATCCAGAAGCAACGCAAGAGATCACCATCAGCCACCTCCTGCACCATACG
>CAZRCR010000367.1:0-3378 GCA_964598615.1 uncultured Anaerolinea sp. | reverse complement strand
GCTACCCGGCCTACGCGGCTGCCAAAGGCGGTGTGATCCAGTTGACGCGTACCGTGGCAATCGAGTACGCCGCGACCGGGATTCGGGTCAACGCGGTCTGTCCGGGACTGATCCGCACGCCGATGATGAACCGATCTTTGAAGAACATGCGGGTGAGCACCATGATGTATGGCGCGGAGCAGTCACCCATAGGCCGCTGGTTCGCAGATAAAGTGTTCGGCACGATGCCGGTCAAAAAATTGATGACCAGGTTCATGCAGCCGGTGGGGCGCCCTGGCGAACCGGAAGAGATCGCTGCAGCCGTGCTGTATCTCTGTTCTGACCCGGCGAAATTCGTCACCGGCCAAACTTTGGTGGTGGACGGCGGGATGACAGCACAGTAAAATAGCCCCCGGAATAAAACGTTCGTGCTCAATATCAAGATTTGCAGCATCCAGTATCCCGAGCGTTACGTCCTGCGGCGCATGGTCATGGCGGCCCAGCAGGAACTTAAGCCGCGCTTCCCGAACCTGGAACTGGAGATCACCGAACTGAGCGACCCGGGGCAGATCGGGAAATATGCCTTTGTGCTGGTGTTACCCACGCTGGTTATCAACGAAAAAGTGGTTTGTTCAGGGAGATTTCCTCACAAGGACGAAGTGTCTGCTTGGCTGGTCGAAGCTGCACAACCCTAAAAAGGCCCCCATAAAATCATATAAAGAACTTCCCGCAGGTCTTCTGCGGGAAGTTCTTTTAGGGTGTCTTGGTTTTGGTCGGCCAGCGGGTGTCGGTGGGACGGGTGGTGTTGCTCGGCCAAAGCGTCTGGGTGAGCGAGCGCGTCGGCGATGGAGTGCGGGTGGGTGACGGACCGGTCGTCCGGCTGGGGGTCCAGGTTTTGGTCGGCCAGCGGGTGTCGGTCATGTAGGGAGAGCGGGTGGGCGACGGCCCCAGGGTATTGGTAAACGTCTGGGTTGGCGTGTAAGTGCGCGTGGGCGTATACGTTCGGGTGGGCGTCAGGGTGCGGGTGCCCGTCAGTGTACGCGAAGGAGTTGGCGTTTTGGAGACCGTGGACGTTCGCGATGGGGTGGCGGTCCGGCTGGGGGTCCAGGTTTTGGTCGGCCAGCGCGTGTCGGTGATGTAGGGGGTACGGGTGGGCGATGGGCCGGGGCTGTTGGTGGCGGTTCGCGTGGCCGACGGCGTGCGCGTGACGGTTCTTGTGCGGGTCGGGGTAAAGGTCTGTGTGGGCCAGCGGGTCTGGGATGGGGTCAGGGTACGCGAGGCAGTCCTGGTGTAGGTGGGAGTGAAGGTACGCGTGGGCGTGCGGGTCAGGGACGGGGTATTGGTTCTGGTGGGTGTTCGGCTGATCGTGGGTGTATATGTCCGTGTGGACGTGTTGGTGGGACCAGGGGTATTGGTGGGCACGGTCCCGCTCAAATAGACGAAACGCACGGCATCCACTCCGAGTTCGCGGGTGGAATAAGCTTCGGAAGTATCCTGGGTGCGGTTGTTGATGGTGACGTATTCCCCGCCCCCGGCGGTAAAGTTGTACGCACCCACGTACAGCCAGCCATCACCGGTATGGTACGGGTTGGGGAAGACCGCCTGGTTGACGGTCACCTGGTCGGTGCGGGCGCTGTGTACGATATTGTAGAGCGCCCCTTCACTAGTGGCGTGGATGTTGGGAATGCGGATGTAAACGGCGTACAAGCCGCTGGGCTGGCCGCTGGGGAAATCCCAGCGTGCCATGCAGGTCGCACTGCCGGTGATGAGCGGTCGTACATAACGCATCGAACCATTTTCGCTCTGTGTAGAGGTGGTCGTAGTGACCGTCCAGCACCCGGCAGGGGTTTGACTGAAGCCGGAACTGGAGTCGTCCACCACCAGGCCAACGGCCGGGGAGGCCGGGAAAGCCAGTGCGTCGCCGGTGGGCAGGACGGTGGTCACGCCGGCGGCGGAATGGATGACGCTTGGATATTGCACCCACAGGGAGTTGCGCTGGTTGTAGGGCCAGGGATCGGTATAGGCGCCGGTCCAGCCATAAGGATCGACCTTCTTCCCGGCCGGGTCGATGATGGAAAAGTGCAGGTGCGGCCCCATCGAGTTGCCGGTACTCCCGCTATAGCCGATGAGCGTGCCATGGTCGAGGTCCGAGCAGCCGGTGGTGGCGCAGGATTGCACCGCTATCGCGCTCATGTGTCCGTAGAAGGTGTTGTATCCGTTGGGGTGATGGAGTTTGACATAGATGCCGAGGGCGTATTTGTGATCCATCGGGTTCTGCCAGCCGGCATAGGCCACCTGGTCGCTATCGGCGGCAGCATAGAGCGGACGGTATTGCATTCCGTAGTCGATGCCATCGTGGCCGTTGTACGACAGCCAGTCTCCCACACTGTAGGACCAGTAGATGCCGTAGCCGCTGTCGCAGACGCCTGCCTGGTAGGGTGCCGTTCCGGCCGGGGCCGGGCTGGGACAGATCTTATTGGCCACATCGCCGGTGAAGGCAATGATCTGACCGTCATCCGATGAATAATTGGGGCTGCTGTGGTCGAAGATCGATTCTTCCGAAGCGGTACCTGGATACGGCGCGTACAGGAAAGGCTCCACGTACTGATAGGCCGGGGCAGACTGGGCATCCGCCGCGGCGCGCTGTACGGGCGTCCATAAGGCCGAGAGCAGGATCCCGGCCAGCAGGCCTAATAGCAGGAATTTCCAGAGCGAACGGGGCACGGTGTTCAATGGATGGTTTAAGGGGTGGGGGTAAACGTTTCCGACGGAGTGGGGGTCTCTGTGGATGTGGGAGTCAGGGTGGGTGTGGGCGTGGGGGCGATCACGGATGAAAGTGTGGTCAACACAGCTTCTGCCGCGGCGATGCATTCCTCCGATTGTTCCTGGAAGGAAACCTGAAAACCGGTCTTGACGAAGGAATCGCCGCTGAAATAATTGACGAACAACACCACCCCATCCTGGCTGACGGTAGTCACCTCGAAGCGCAGGGCGCCGATGTCACGGAACTGGGTATCCACTGTCTGGCCGCGCTGGGTGCCGCGCCCGGTGAACGGGGCGATCTTGCAGTAGGGAATGTCCCGGTGCAGGAGCGCCGGTTGACCGGTCTCATCCAGTGTCAGCGCCCAGCGTGAGGCGTCATAGTCCACGCGGAAGGCGTAACCGGGCAGAGACTCGACCAGGTAAGTGGGCAGGTCGATCCAGGATTCAATAACTGGCAGGGTCGATTCAGGGGTGGGAAGTTCCTGGGTGGGGAGCAGGGTTTCGGTGGGGGTGGGCGGCATGTCGGTCGGCGTGTCGAGCGGGGTGATCTCTTCGTTCAGCTGCACGCGCAACGAGGAAGCTGTCAGCGGGCGGCTGGCCGGCAGCGCGAACAGCCGCCAGACCGGCAAACCGGCC
>CAZRCR010000366.1:0-3396 GCA_964598615.1 uncultured Anaerolinea sp. | reverse complement strand
AGAGCTTCACGCCGCGCTCCCCGATCAGGGTGTCGTAGCCCTGTGGCAGGTCCATGATGAACTCATGGGCGTTGGCGGCCTGGGCGGCGGCCACCATGTCGGCCTCGCTGGCATCGGGACGCCCAAAGAGCAGGTTCTCCCGCACCGTGCCGTAGAACAGGAACACATCCTGCAGGACGATGCTGATCTGGCTGCGCAGGCTGTCGAGCGTGTACTCGCGCAGGTCGCGCCCGTCGAGCCGGATGGCGCCGCCGGTCACGTCGTAGAAGCGCGGGATGAGACTGACCAGCGTGGTCTTGCCCACGCCTGTCGGGCCCACCAGCGCCACCACCGACTTGGCCGGGACCTCCAGCGAAATATTTTCCAGCACAGGCATGCCGGGCGTGTACGCGAAGTCAACGTTCTCGAAGACGAACTCGCCGCGCACCGGACCCTGAACCTGCACCGCGCTGCGGGCGTTGTGCGGCTCCTGGGGTTCCTCGAGCAGACCCGCCACCCGGTCCGCGCCCGCCAGGGACGATTGGACCGCCTCCCAGGCGCCGGAAAGGTTCCGCACCGGGGCGTAGAAACTTTCCAGGTACAGGAAAAAGGCCACCAGGTCCGCCACCGGCAGGGACCCCTGCAGGGCGAGCCGTCCGCCGAAGTAGATGACGATCAGCGTCCCGATGGACGAGGTGAATTCGACGAAAGGCTGGAAGGTGGCCATCAGGCGCAAGGCGCGCAGGAGCGAATTGCGGTAGTTGTCGATGCCCTTGTGGACGCGTTCGGCTTCCTCGTTCTCGCGGGTGAAGGCCTTGATCTCGCGGATGCCGGAAAGGTTGTCGTTGAGCAGGGCATTCAGGTCGCCGAGTTGTTTCTGCCGGTTGCGGAAGGCCGGGCGGACGACCTTGGCATACACCCGCAGCGACAGGATGACGAGCGGGATGGGGATGGTGCTGAGCAGGGTCAGTTTCCAGTTCAGGCCGAACAGGACGGCGGTCACGCCGACCAGGGTGACCACGTTGACGACCACGTCGGGGATGGCGTGGGAGATCAATTGCTCGAACAGGTCGGTATCGTTGACCACGTTCGACATGAGCGTGCCCACCTGCTTGTCTTCGTAGAACCGCAGGGACAGGCGCTGCATGTGTTCGTAGATGTATTTGCGGACGTCGGCCACCACGCCCCAGCCGGCATAGTGGGCCACGTAGGAGCGCACGAACTGCAAGCCGGCGCGGCCCACGTAGGCGATCAGCACGATCACGGTCAACCGGGTGATGTAGCCCATGTTGGCCAGGCTGGCGTCGGGTCCGGTGACGTTGGCCACCAGCAGTTTGACGATCCACGGGATGAGCAGTTGGATGCCCACCAGGGCGAACATGCTGACGGCGGTCAGGATGAGCGATCCGGTATACCGGCGGGCGTAGGTGAAAATAAGGCGCATTGGTTTCATGGGGGTGATTGTACGCCTGCTTAACGGGCGGGGAGTGTTAATTGGGTTTCAGTTTGGGTAAACCAGGCCTTGAAGAAGCCCATATTCGCTTCCCGGTTTGCTTGACATTCCCCTATGCCTCAGGTAGAATAGCCGTCGCCCACCAAACGCCCCATGTGTTGGTGAGCGGGCCTGTAGCGCAGTTGGGAGCGCGCCTAAATCGCACTGAGGAGGTCAGGGGTTCGAATCCCCTCAGGTCCACTGCTACAGGTAAAAAAAGAATATGGGCCCATAGCGCAGTTGGGAGCGCGTCTCAATGGCATTGAGAAGGTCGCGAGTTCGAATCTCGCTGGGTCCACAGAAATCTTTAGCGATTGGCGACAGGCTGGTCGCTAAAGTGCTATAATAGGACAAATCAAAAAATAAAGGTCACGACAGGAGTAGTAGGTCATCCCGTCAGCGAGAAGGGAGAGCGAGGTGGAAGCCCTTCACGGCGCAATCGGGAGCGCCAGCACCAAGGCCGAACTCGCCTGCCGCTCGTAAGAGAGACCGTGCTGGTGAAAGAATGTCGGGTTACAAACCCGACCTACAAAGTAGTCAGTGCCGGGTATGCCCGTTATCGCGATCAAGTGACGTTGTCACGTTCGAACGTTGAAACGTGTCAGCGTAATCCGGGTGGTACCGCGGAGGCTGTGGCCCTTCGTCCCTGAGTGGATGAAGGGTTTTTGTTTTCCCGGCCCACGACCAATTCTTGAAAAGGAGGCACGAAATGAAAAACGCAAAAATCTTATTTCGATACGATCACGAGATGAACTGCCTTCTTGTGCCGGATGCTCTTCCGGCGCCCGCGCGCCTCCGCACGGAACTGAACTGAGCCTGTCCACGTTCGTTGTGGTATAAACCGAACTCGATATTATTCAATTACAAGGAACAAGAATGAGCGACTACATTCCGCAAGAAATCGAACCAAAATGGCAGAAGAAATGGGAAGATGACGGGCTGTACCACGCCGATATCGACGAGAGCCGCCCCAAGCACTACGCCCTGACCATGCTGCCGTATCCCTCCGGTGACCTGCACATCGGTCACTGGTATGCCTTCACCCCGTCGGATGCGCGCGCCCGCTTCATGCGCATGAACGGGTACAACGTTATGCTGCCCATCGGTTTCGACGCCTTCGGCCTGCCGGCTGAGAATGCCGCCATTAAGGACGGCATCCACCCGATGAAGCGCACCTTCGCAAACATCGACAGGATGCGCGGTCAACTGCGCTCGATGGGCGCCATGTGGGACTGGCGGCGCGAAGCCATCTCGGCCGCGCCCGAATACTACAAGTGGACGCAGTGGTTCTTCAAACAGCTCTATACGCATGGATTGGCCTATCGCAAACTGTCGCCGGTGGACTTCTGTCCGCACTGCAACACCACCCTGGCGCGCGAACAGGTCTGGGGCGATGACCGTCACTGCGAACGCTGCGGCACGCCGGTCATCAAGAAAGAGTTGTCGCAATGGTTCTTCAAGACTACCTCCTATGCCGAGGAACTGCTGAATTACGAAGGCATGGACTGGCCGGAGCGCGTCAAGACCCTGCAGACGAATTGGATCGGACGTTCGGAAGGCGCGATGGTTACCTTCAAAACCGAGAACGGCGAGCCTTTCGAGATCTTCACCACCCGTCCCGATACCCTGTGGGGCGTGACCTTCATGGTGCTCTCCCCCGAGCATCCGCTGGTGGACAAGATCACCACGCCCGAGCACAAGGCTGAAGTGGACGCCTACAAGGCCCAGGCCGCCCGCCAGTCCGATATCGACCGGGAAGCCGCCGACAAGGAAAAGACCGGCGTCTTCACCGGTGCGTATGCCATCAACCCGGTCAACGGCGACAAGACCCCCATCTACATCGCCGACTACGTGCTGATGAGCTACGGCACGGGCGCCATCATGGCTGTCCCGGCGCACGACCAGCGTGACTTCGAATTCGCCCG
>CAZRCR010000365.1:0-3397 GCA_964598615.1 uncultured Anaerolinea sp. | reverse complement strand
CGATGGCGATGCGATGGGAGAGTTCCTGGGCTTCTTCCATGTAGTGGGTGGTGTAGAGCACGGTCATGCCCTGGTTCTTGAGCGCCACCACGCTGTCGAGGATGTTGCGGCGCGACTGCGGGTCAATGCCCACCGTCGGCTCGTCCATGTAGACGACCTTCGGTTTGTGCAGGAGCGCCACGCCGATGTTGACCCGGCGCTTCATGCCGCCGGAATACTTGCCCACGCGGTCTTTGGCGCGGTCGGTGAGGCCGATGATCTCGAGCACCTCGTCCACGCGCTTCTTGAGTTCTGCGCCGCGCAGGCCGTACATCTTGCCCCAGAAGGTCAGGTTCTCGCGGGCGGAAAGGTCGTTATACAGGGCGATCTCTTGCGGCACCACACCCAGGGCCGATTTGACACCCATCTGGTCATCCTTGATGGAGTGACCCATGACGAGCGCGTCGCCTTCATCCGGGCGCAGCAGGCAGGAGAGCATGGAAATGGTGGTCGTCTTCCCGGCTCCGTTCGGGCCGAGCAGGCTGAAGATCTCACCCTGGGCCACATCGAACGAAACGCCATCCACTGCTTTCAGGTCGCCAAAGGCTTTGTGCAGGTTCTTGACTTCGATCGCGTTCATAGCTTTTTATTCTCCATCATTCATTCTTTGTCTAGCGCGGTAATGGCCAGGCACGCAAGGCCAATGCCGAGCAGTAAGATTTTCCCATCCGTGTCCATCACACCCAGGATGCTCGTGACAACGACTGCCACGCCCATTGCCACAGCCATTCCTTTGAAAACCAGATCGATGATCTTGCCGATACGTTGAGTCATACGGACTGCCTCCAGAATAGTTTCCCCCAGTATAGCCTTCCGGTCGCTTCCTGCCATCGTTCCGCCGGGCGGTTTGCCCCTGTACTTTTGGACAGTGTCCGCCGGGCCGATGCCAATCCTATCGAAGTGTTATACAATCAAGGCATGACCAACATCCCCAAGCTTGCCCAGGCCGAACCGGACCGCGATTACCGCATTTTTTACCTGTTGATGACCCTTGTCATCGTCGGCGTGTACGTTTCCACACTGATGTCGAACCCCGGCTGGGAACCATGGAAGTTGGCGCTTTACTCGGGCTTGTTGATCGTCCACCTTGCCATCCACTGGCGGCTGGACAAGATGGTCGCTCCCAAACAGACCATTCTCTACGTGGCAGGGCAGGGGGTGCTGGCTTTCGTCATCGTCCTGCTCTCGAATTCCATTTCGATGCTCTTTGGCCTGTTCATGCCGTTGATGGGCGAGATCGCCGGGGCGCTGGGGCTGAATCGCAAGTCCCTGCTGGCCATCGGCTATTACACGGCCCTGGCCGTGCTCAACTTTTTCCTGTTGACCGATAATTTGGTGACCGGCTGGTGGATCTTGATGGTCATTCCGGCGGCGGTCTTCACCATCCTTTATACCACCATGTACGTCCGCCAGACGCAGGCGCGCGAGCGTGCCCAGTCGCTGCTGACCGAACTCGAGAAGGCTCACCGCCAGCTGGGCGAGTATGCCTCCCAGGTGGAGGACCTGACCATCGCCGCCGAACGCCAGCGCATGGCGCGCGAACTGCACGACACGCTCTCACAGGGACTGGCGGGCGTGATCCTGCAGCTCGAAGCGGTGGATGCCCACCTGGCGAACAACCGCCCCGAGCGGGCGCGGACCATCCTGCGGGAAACGATGGACCGGGCGCGTTCCACGCTGGCAGATGCCCGCCGTGTGATCGACGATCTGCGCGCGACCGGGATGCCCGGCCTGGCCGAAGCGGCCCGCCGCGAAGCCGAAAAGTTCACATCGGCCACCGGCATTCCCTGCAATCTGGAACTCAACATCCCCCTGGCGCTGCCGGACCCGGTGACGGAAGCCTCCATCCGGGTCATCTCCGAAGGCTTGATGAACATTGCCCGTCATGCCCGGGCCAGGACGGCCAGTCTGCGCGTTGGCATAACCAGGGATGAGAACGAACTGGAACTCGTTATTGCTGACGACGGCATCGGCTTCGACCCGGAAGCGATTACTGCCGGGCACTATGGTCTGCTCGGAGTGCGTGAACGCGTCCGGCTGGCGGGGGGCAGGCTCGAGGTCTGCTCGGAGGCGGGACAAGGTACGCAGCTTGTGATACGATTCCCGCTGGAGCCTGTTGCCCATGAGTAATTCCATCCGCATCCTGGTCGCCGACGACCACCTCATCATTCGTCAGGGACTGCGCCTCATCCTCGAGACGGAGTCCGATTTCGAGTTGGTGGGCGAAGCTGCCGACGGGGCCGAAGCGGTCCGCCTGTGCGCCGAACTGAAGCCGGACGTGGTGCTGATGGACCTGCGCATGCCCGGCATGGACGGCCTGACGGCCATCGAACGTTTGCGGGTGGAGCAGCCGCAGGTGCAGGTGGTCATTCTGACCACGTTCAACGAAGATGACCTGATGATGCGCGGCCTGCGGGCCGGGGCCAAGGGTTACCTGCTCAAGGATACCGACCGTGAGACGCTTTTCAACACCCTGCGGGCGGCAGCTCGCGGCGAGACGTTACTCAAACCCGAGATCATCGCCCGCCTCCTGTCCAGTGTGGGCGGGACGAGCGCTCCGTCCGCGCCGGAGACGACTGAGTTGACCGAGCGCGAGTTGGAGGTGCTGCGCGGGGTGGCGAGCGGCGAACGCAGCAAGGAGATCGCCCTGCGCCTGGGCATCACCGAACGGACGGTCAAGGCGCATCTGGCAAGCATTTACAACAAACTGGGGGTGGATAGCCGGGCCGCGGCCATTGCCGTGGCGGCGCAAAAAGGCTGGTTATGAATGTTACAGGGGCACAGCAGCGCTGTGCCCCTTATGTGGTCGGGGGAGTTATTTCGCTTCCAGCGGGTCGCGGAAGTGGTAGCGTTCCAGCAGAGCTTGGATCAATCGTTTGTTTTCGGGCGTGATCTCCGTAAATTCGACGCCGACCTTGATGCTGCCCGGGGTTTCGTCCGGAATGCAGCGGGCCACGCGAGCCGGGATGGTCATCTTCCGGGCCACTATCCCTTCCAACTCGCCGGGCAAGTCGATGGACAAGGTCAATTCCATACCGGTTTCCAGGACGTGTTCGCCGATGATCATCGCCCCCTGCAGGGTCAGGTCGCCGAGGTAGCCGAGGATGGCTCCCTGTCGGGCGTCGCGGACGAGGGTAAAGGCCATCAGTTTTTTGCGTTCTTCTTTTCGCCGGTTATCCATGAGAACCTCCTTAACAGAACTATGGCATGGACGCGGTGAACGTTTTTTGATCCTGTACACATATCAATTGTACAACGTTCCGCCCCGAAGCGGCTGCCAGGCTGACGGTGCCGCCAGGTTCGACCCATTGTCCGGCCATCCAGAAATTTTGCAGGCCGGGCAGGGTCTTCGGTACGC
>CAZRCR010000364.1:0-3400 GCA_964598615.1 uncultured Anaerolinea sp. | reverse complement strand
CATGTGGAAACCTGAAGGTTGGTGGTGAAAGCCGGGTCGGTTGCCCGGTCGAGTTCATACATGGCGGGCAGGCAGGCCTCCGGATAGATCCAACCCGTCATTTCCGTCCCTCCTGTGAACACCATGCCGTCTGGCGGATAGGTAATGAGCGGTGCGACGGCGGTCGTTGTGGTGCACAGAGGCCCTGTGAAGAACCGTTTGTAAGTACCATAAGCGTCTGTGGAGTAGCCGAGACTGTCAGGGGAGCCTACATAGGGACGACCTTGCCACAGGTACTGTTTTGCCGGTTCCAGGCCATCGGCAGGCGTTACAGCGTAGGCCCGCTCTGCCGGCCCGACCACGCGGATGATTTTCCAATTCAGGCTGGCATCGGCATTCTGGTCGGCAATGGAGACAACGAAACCGGTGGGGGTGCAGACCGAATCATCATAGTCCCAGCGCAGGATTGGTGTCAGGCTGTCGATCACGGGGATGGAGGCAGTGACCATGACCAGGCTGGACGCATCCACGATCAGGTTGGTTGTACTGGTCAGTTCCTCCGGCAAACAAACAGGCAGGATCGGACCAGGGAGCGGCAGAGGAATGTCTGTGACCAAGGTCATGGCTGGTGGGGTGGTGCTTGGTGCGGGAGAACAGGCAGAAAGGATAAGAACGATGAATAATCCCGGCACGAGGATAGTTCGAGCGATTTTCATTTTTCCTCCGAAGGATGGACTTTTGAAAAATAGACGGCAAACCCAAAGCGTGTGAGCTTCCCGGCTTGCTTATGACGGGTATTTCCACCTCCTTCTCCTGTGGTCATTAGCCCCCGATGAATGAAAAATGAATACGATTCGATAGTAGTTTATTTCGCGAAAAAACCGCGTTCAATCAGACAAACATCCTACAAACACTTCCTGTGAAATGAAGGGGTGGATTGCATTGCGAAATGTGAGAAATCTACTTGACAGTTTGTTTTTTAAGAAGTAGTATATAGACCAGTTTGTATTATAGACCGGTCTATATAGGATGGTTTCTATGCCCGATGAATTGAAACGCTCCCAACTACGCGCCATCCAGTACTACTATGTGGACGGCTCATTTGAGTTCGGTTTTGGCCTGTTGTCCCTGATCATGTCCGTGTACTTCTACGTGGACGCCCATGTTCAAGTTCAAAGCTGGCTCTCTGCGTTGGTGGAAGCATCCCTTGTGCTCGTGATCATTGGCGGCGGATACTTGATTAAAGCCCTGGTCCGCAAGTTGAAGGAGCGTGTTACCTGGCCGCGGACCGGCTACGTGGCTTACGAGAAAAAGCAAGGACCAAAACAGGGGTGGAGAATCCTGCTCGGCATGGTCATCGGTGGGCTGGTCGCCGCTCTGACCGCCGTGCTGGTGACCATCCCGCATCCGGGGCTTGCCTTGATGCCGGCATTCAGCGGCATTCTCATGGGGATCGTGTTGGCGGTCATTGCCTGGCGCACAGCCATTGTGCGCTTTTACTTGCTGGCCTTGTTAAGTGCTTCGGTCGGTGTTGCGCTTGCTTTTTCCGGGCTGGAGAACATCCCCGGTCTGATCGTTTTCTATGCTGCTCTTGCGCTCGTCCTGTTCCTGGCTGGTGCCTGCGTACTTCGCTCATACTTGCACCAAAACCCTGCTCCACAGGATGGTGTGCAATGAAAGATCAATTTGCCGGGATCGTCCGACGGGTTCTGCGTTACGATTTCGAAGACGGCACAACCGAGATCATGTCAGGTCTGGTCTTTTGGGGGGCTGGCATGCTCTTCAAACCTTTGCCGGAGCCGGAAATCCCGCCTGTTTTTTCCACCTTTATCTTTGTTCTGAGTTTGTTCCTGATTGGCTGGATCAAGCGGCGTTACGTCTATCCGCGTTCCGGATATGTCAAGACTGTGAATTTTTCCGGTAATCGAACGACGAAATTTCTGCGCATACTTTTCGGATTGCTTATCGGGTTGGTACTCGTAGCCGCAATCTTCAACCCGATCATCCTGTTTTATGGACAGGAGGATTCCGGTTTCTCCTGGATTGCCATGACTTTCGGCCTGGTAATCAGCCTGGTATTTGCCATCCAGGGGATTCGACTTGGCTTCCCCCGTCTGATCGTGGTTGCGCTGATATCAGCTGGCGTGGCCATATTCTTCTCGCCGTTGGTGTTGAACAACCAGACCTATTATTTCAGTACAGAACAACATCCCTATTGGGTCGTGGAAGCCTGGCAAATCTTCTTCCCGGCATATTTCCTTTCGATGGCACCTGTGCTGACCTTTTCCGGCGGCCTGGCATTTTTGAATTACCTGCGGCGGAACCCGCTCCTGACCGAGGAATCCAATGAGCAGTGATCTGCGTTCCCTGGCGGATGTTGACCGGCTGATCCACGAACCTTCGCGGACCGTGATCGTGGCCATCCTGGCCGCGGTGGAAAGCGCCGACTTCTTGTACCTCCAGCGGGAGACCGGTCTGACCAAGGGCAACCTGTCGGTGCACCTTTCAAAACTTGAAGAAGCCGGTTACGTAAGTATAGAGAAAACCTATCGCGGCAAAGTCCCGCTGACCTTGTGCCGGCTGACCGAGAAGGGACATCTGGCATTCGAGACCTATCGCAAGCAACTCAAACAGTTCGTCGAGAGCACGTTATAAAAAACGAATTTTTCCCCATTCTGTTCGTTAAGTGTAAAGGTGGAAAAGTCCACAAAACATTCGAGGAGTAACCCATGCCTGCTGTAGAAATTTCCCACATCATCAAATCCTTCGGTGCAGTCAAAGCCGTGGATGACGTATCCTTCTCCATCGAGAAGGGTGAACTCTTTGGCCTGCTTGGCCCAAATGGCGCCGGGAAGACCACCACCATCCGGTGTGCATTGGATATTTTCAAACCCGATTCCGGGTCTGTGACATTGCTTGGCGGATCGATGAGCGAGGCCAAAAAGAATTCCATCGGCTACATGCCTGAAGAGCGCGGCCTCTATCAGGATATTCCCCTCGAACGCTGCCTGGCCTATCTCGGTTCGCTGAAAGGCCTGACCGAAACCGAGGTCAAGCGCCGCGCTGCCGGATATCTGGAACGTTTCGACCTGGCTGCCCACAAGCACAAGAAGGTCAAGGAACTTAGCAAGGGCATGCAGCAGAAGGCGCAGATCATTGCCACCATCCTGCACCAGCCCGAACTATTGATCGTGGACGAACCCTTTAGCGGCCTCGACCCGGTCAATACCCAGATGGTCAAGGATTTGCTGAAGGAACAGCGCGATGCCGGTGTGACCGTGGTGCTGTGTTCGCACCAGATGCACCTCGTGGAGGAACTGTGCGACCGCATCGTGCTCATCGATCACGGCAAAGTGATGCTTTATGGCACGCTGGCTGAGATCCAGCGCAAGTTCTCCGGCAATGCCGTATTCGTGAAGGC
>CAZRCR010000363.1:0-3409 GCA_964598615.1 uncultured Anaerolinea sp. | reverse complement strand
TTTGCTCTTTTGCTGTCAGTTTTCCCCTTTTCCACGTGGATGCCCATGCTCCTGGAAGAATCCCACCCCTACCCGGTTGGATTCCTGCTGTGGATGTTTCCCACTGCCACCATGTTCTTCGGCCTGGGCTTCCTGGACCGTTACACCTGGCTGCGCGAAGCAACGACGCTCACCACAGTCTTCGTAATTGTAGGCGCTTTGATGGTCGTAACGGGCGGACTCTTGGCTGCCTTCGAACGTCACATGGGGCGCGTCCTCGGCCTTGCCGTTGTCATCGAAACCGGCTACTCGCTTCTGGCACTCAGCCTGGGCGGGAAACTAGGGTTGAACGCTTTCCTTCTCCTGCTTGTGCCGCGTACGCTCGGCCTGCTGGTATGGACGCTGGCACTCTCGGTGCTGCAAGAGCGCGCCCCCGGTTTGACCTTTGCCGAGGCGCATGGACTTGGGCGTACTTTGCCGCTGGCCAGTATTACGCTGGTACTCTCCAACCTGGCGTTGGCCGGTCTGCCCTTGCTGGCCGGGTTCCCGGCCCGGCAAGCCATCTGGATCGCCCTGGCACGCACATCCCTGCCGCTAACCTTCTGGGTCATGGCAGGCAGTTTTGGGTTGTTCATCGCCGCCATCCGCACTCTATCCGCTTTGATTCGTACCCCTGAGGGAGCCCGCTGGCAGGTCCGAGAAACCCGTTTGCAAACCATCTTATTTTCCGCCAGTTGGCTGGCCATTTTCCTGTTCGGCTTGTTCCCGCAATGGGGCTGGCAAGTCTGGAACATTCTGCCAGCCATCTTCACGCACCTGGGACAATAGGACTCGTTCCAAGACCGCTCAAACTCCCCGATAAGAAGCAGTATAATCGGCACGAATGATTCCCCGAATACATTCCGCCCCCCACGGAGGCTTCAACCATGGAATTCGAACAACTCATCAAACGTCTGGATTGGCTGGACGAAGAACACCGCAAAGATAAGGCCGCCCTTGAAGCCATGTCAGACCGGCTGGCAAAGAGCGAGGGAGAACTCAAAGCCGCCAATAAAAAGATCAAGGAACTCACCGACCAGGTCGCCTCTTATAAAACCGTATTGCCGCGGCTGGAACAATACGATTCCGCATTGGCCCAGCAGCGCACCGATCTCGCCAAGTATGTGGATGATCTTGAAAAGAAGCATCTGGAACACGAAAAGGAAGTGGATAAACGCTACCAGGTCCAGTTCGACGGCATCAACAAGTCGATTGCCGACCTGCGCAAGGTCAAGGACCCCATTGCGGACCTGAAACGGGAACTCAAATCCCATGCCGACGAAGAAGCACGCCGCAACAAGGTGTTGGCCGAGTGGGAAGGCCGCATCCAGGCTGCCGTCGCCGTGGTGGAAGATATCCAACGCACACAAAAGGTGGCAGACGAAGGCCGTCGCCAGGATGTCAAACGTCTGGCCGACCTGCAGGGCGAGATCAGCGCCACCCGCAAGCGTGTGGATGAATTGCGTGAAAAGAACGACCTGCACACCGATACCTATCGCCGTCTCGAAGCCCGTCTCAACGAACTGCTTGCCAGCGAGGCGGAACGCCGCCAGGCACAAACCGCCTTCATCGAGAACCAGGCCCGCCTCCAGATCGACCGCGACCATGCCTGGAAGGAATGGGAAGATAGTTTGGTGGCTAACAAGAAACAGGTCGAGTCGATGGAACACCATCTCCAGGAATGGGATGTGGCCCAACGCAATGTCAAACGCGCCCAGGAAACTTACGAGGATATCGTCCAGAAATTCGAACGCCGTATCAATGAAATCACTGAAATGCAGCGTTTGGCCGAAGACCGATTCCGCCAGGAATGGGTCACTTTCAAGGCCGATGACCAGAAACGCTGGACAAGTTTCACCCTCTCGCAGGACGAGTCTCACAAGGACACCCGCACTTCCACCGCCAAGTTGGACGAACGTCTCACCGCTCTCGAAGACCTGACCCAGACCCTGCAGGACGTGATCGGCCAAACCAAGGATGCCAACGAGCAACTCTTCCAGGGCATGCTCGCCCAGATCCACGAACTGCTCTCCGCCTACGAGCGGATCATGAGCGCAAAATGATTTTTTGTAGGGGCGCAATAAATTGCGCCCCTACAAAATTAGAGGAACCATGCGCGTCATCGGTACCGCCGGGCATGTCGACCACGGCAAATCCACCCTCATTGCCGCTCTCACCGGCACCCATCCCGACCGTCTCAAAGAAGAACAAGAACGCGAAATGACCATCGAACTCGGCTTCGGCTGGCTGACGCTGCCGGATGGCGAGGAAATTGGCATTGTTGACGTTCCCGGTCACCGCGACTTCATCGAGAATATGCTGGCCGGGGTGGGCGGCATCGATGCCGCCCTGCTCGTCATTGCCGCCGACGAAGGCGTCATGCCGCAAACGCGTGAGCATCTCGCCATCCTCGACCTGCTCCAGATCCAGGCCGGACTGGTCGTACTGACCAAGATCGACTTGGTCGATGATCTCGAATGGCTGAACCTGATCGAAGCAGACATCCGCACCGTTCTGCGCGGTACTGTTCTGCAGGACGCTCCCATCCTGCGCGTTTCCTCCAAAACCAAAACCGGTCTCCCCGAACTCACCCGAACCCTGAACCTGCTCCTGCAGAACCAGCCGTCCCGCCCCGACCTGGGCCGTCCGCGCCTGCCCGTGGACCGGGTCTTCAGCATGCCCGGCTTCGGCACGATCGTCACCGGCACGCTGACGGATGGACACCTGTCCGCAGGCGATGAAGTGGAACTCCTGCCCTCCGGCCTGAAGGGACGCATCCGCGGCCTGCAAACCCACAAGCAGAAAGAAGAGACCGCCGTGCCCGGTTCGCGCACCGCCATCAACCTTTCCAGCGTGGATGTGGAACAGGTACAGCGCGGCGAAGTAGTGGCACACCCGGGTCAGTACCAACCGACACAGCGGCTCGACGTCCGCTTCCGACTGCTCCCGGATGTATCCGCTCCCCTGCGGCATCACACTGAAATCAAACTCTTCATCGGCGCGGCGGAGACTGTCGCCGATGTGCGTCTGCTCGGCACGGAAGTCCTGCCCCCCGGAGAGACCGGCTGGCTGCAACTGGAACTGCGTGACCCGGTGGTGGCCGTGCGCGGCGACCGCTACATCCTGCGCCGTCCATCCCCCGGCGAAACCTTAGGCGGCGGGACAGTGGTTGACCCCCACCCGAAGGATCGCCACAAACGCTTCGACGAATCTGTTCTCAAGGTACTGGAAAGTATGGCACAGGGCACCCCCGCCGAAGTGCTCCTGCAGGCCAGCCTGGCCCTCGGCCCGGCGCTGGTAAAAGACGTGCTCACCCGCTCGCGGCTGGATGCGTCCGCAGGAAACTCTGCTTTACAGGAATTGGTTGCATCGAACCAGGTCATCCAACTGG
>CAZRCR010000362.1:0-3425 GCA_964598615.1 uncultured Anaerolinea sp. | reverse complement strand
CAGTCGCTCATCCTGCAGATGCCGCGCTTTGGCATGGATGTGACCCTGGCCTATCCGCCCGAGTTCAAACTGATGCCCGAAATCGTGGAACAGGCCCAAGAACAGGCGCGGATTGCCGGGACCAGCTTCGAGATCATCGACAGCAAAGACGGTATGACCGAGGCCTGCAAGGATGCCGATGTGATCTATGCCAAGTCGTGGGGTCCTCTTCTGACCACCAGCGACAAGGCTGAAGGAAAAAAGATCCAGGATTCCTACAAGGACTGGATCATGGATGATTCGAAACTGAAGGTTGCCAAGCCGGATGCCATCTATATGCATCCCCTGCCTGCCGACCGGAACATTGAAGTCACCGATTCGGTGATCGATGGCCCGAACTCGGTCGTGTTCGATGAAGCCGAGAACCGCTTGCATGCCCAGAAGGCCGTCATGGCCCTCACGATGAGCTAGGAGAAACAGGAATGACGAAAAAAGTCGCTGTTGTCGCTGTTGGCGGCAATTCCCTGATCAAGGACCCCAAGCGGGTCACTGTGGAAGACCAGGAAGAAGCCCTGCGCGAGACTTCGCATCATATTGCCGACATGATCGAAGCTGGTTGGGATGTGGCCATCGGCCACGGGAACGGCCCTCAGGTCGGGTACATCCTCCGCCGGTCCGAGATCGCGGCGAAAGCGGAAGGCATGCACGAGGTCCCGCTGGATGTTTGCGGAGCCGACAGCCAGGGTGCCATCGGTTATGAGTTCCAGCAGGCGTTGCAGAACGAATTGCACCATCGCGATCTCCAGAAAAACGTTTGCACGGTCATCACCCAGACCCTCGTCGATCAGAATGACAAGGCCTTCAAAAATCCATCCAAGCCGATCGGTGGCTTCATGGACGAACCCGAGGCCAGGCGGCGAGAGAAGGAAATGGGCTGGTCGGTGGTGGAAGATGCCGGCCGCGGCTGGCGGCGGGTGGTCCCGTCTCCGCTTCCAAAAGAGATCGTCGAATTCGACTCGGTCAAGACCTTGATCGATGCGGGTGTGGTCGTCATCACTGTTGGCGGCGGCGGCATCCCGGTCATCGATGTGGGGAAGGGCGAATATCGTGGCACGGCGGCTGTCATCGACAAGGATTTTGCATCCAGTTTACTTGCGCAGAACATCAAAGCTGACTTATTCCTCATTGCCACGGCAGTAGAAAAGGTTGCCATAAACTTCGGCAAACCAGAGCAGAAGTGGCTCGATAAAATGACCGTGGCCGAGGCAAAACAATACCTGGCGGAAGGAACGCACTTTGCCAAAGGCTCGATGGCTCCCAAGATCCAGGCCATCATCTGGTTCCTGGAGAACAACCCGAATGGCAAAGCGCTCATTACCAATCCTGAAAATATCGGTCGCGCCCTGAAAGGCGAGACCGGCACCTGGATTGTGCCGTAATTTAAGACAATATGCCGTGATAGAATAAAAATGTCCAACACAGTCGTCTTCGTTGCAGTGGGAAGGAGGTGGTTGAAGGGGAAGATCGGTCGTTTTCCGGTAAGCCGTTCGTTTTTTCCATTCCTTTCACTCAATCACTCGACAGGAGGAGTACGTATGCGTAAGATTTCGACACGCCTTGCCTTTGTGGCGATCATTGCTGTTTTGGTTCTTTCGGCATGCGGTAGCGGTGGCGGCAGCGCCAACCTGGCCCCGCTTGGTGATACCTTTACCTTCGGTCTGATCATGGTCGGCCCCCGCAATGACCATGGCTGGAGCCAGGCACACTACGAGGCCGGTCTCTATATCCAGGAGAATATCCCGGGTGCCCAGATGCTCTATCTCGAGAATGTCTATTCTGGCTCCCCGTCCTATCCCGGTACAACCACATCCCAACTGGCTGAACAACTGGTCGATCAGGGTGCCAAGTTGATCATCTTCAACTCTGACGATATGAAGGATGAAGCCACCAAGTTCGCACAGGATCATCCTGATATTTATGTGATCATGGCCTCCGGCGATCAGGTCTGGGCTGATGGTGAAGCCTATGTCGATATGCCCAATATGGTCAATATCATGGGCCGCATGGAATATGGCAAGATGATGGCCGGCTGCGCGGCTGCCCTCACCAGCCAGACCGGCAAGATCGGTTACCTTGGTCCATTGATCAATGATGAGACCCGCCGCCTCGCTTCCTCCGCTTATCTTGGCGCCAAGTACTGCTGGGGCTTGGCTGGCAATGATCCCGCCACCCTGCAATTCAAGGTCACCTGGATTGGGTTCTGGTTCAATATCCCGGGTGTAACCTCCGACCCGACCCAGGTTTCGGATGATTTCTATAACAGCGGCTACGATGTTGTCATCTCTGGTATCGACACCACCGAAGCCATTGTCGAAGCCAAGAAATTCAGCGATTCCGGCCAGCAGGTTTGGGCAGTCCCCTATGACTATATGGGCGGCTGCGAAGTTGCCACCACGGTCTGCTTGGGCGTCCCGTACTTCAACTGGGGCCCGGCGTACCTCGAGACCATCAAGACTGCCATGGATGGCACCTGGACCTCGAACTTCCAGTGGAACTCGCCCGACTGGGCCAACATCAACAATCCTGAGACCACGGCGGTCGGCTTTGTGACCGGCCCGGCTCTGGTTGCCGATGATGTTGCCATTCTCGACTCGTTCATCGCTGAACTGGCTGGTGGTCTGAACCTGTGGACCGGCCCGATCAACCTGCAGGATGGCACCGTTTACCTGACGGATGGCGAAGTGGCCACCGATCAGCAGGTCTGGTACCTCCCGCAGTTGCTCGAAGGCATGGAAGGCCAGAGCGTTTCCGAATAATATCGTTTTACCCAGCAGGGGGAAGGCCACGGCCTTCCCCCTGTCTTCTTACCTTTAGGACGGCTGCATGGACGTTGAACTGCGCAACATTCACAAAACATTCGGCAAGGTCAAAGCCAATGTGGACATCAATCTGCGCGTCCCGGCGGGAACCATTCAGGGCATTTTGGGGGAAAACGGCGCAGGTAAAAGTACTTTGATGAAGGTATTATCCGGTTTCATTCGGGCCGAACAGGGGCAGATCCTGCTCGATAATCGCCCGGTGGTCATTCATTCGCCTGCCGATGCCATTCAGCATGGCATTGGCATGTTGCACCAGGACCCGCTGGACTTTCCTCCCATGCGGGTGATCGACAATTTCATCCTTGGCCGCACCGGGGGTCTCTTCCCCAACAAGAAAGTAGCGGTGCGGGATTTCAAGCAACTGGCCGATCAATTCGGCTTTGCCATTGACCCAGACGCGTACGTAGACTCGCTGACCGTGGGCGAGCGCCAGCAGTTGGAGATTCTCCGCCTTCTATGGCTGGGGGCGCGGGCGCTCATCTTCGATGAGCCGCTAACGGGCCTAAGGCGGCCGCCGAAGGAATAATTCTTTGCGACGGTGAATAAGCTCGCGGCGGAGGGCATGAC
>CAZRCR010000361.1:0-3427 GCA_964598615.1 uncultured Anaerolinea sp. | reverse complement strand
GCTTTTGGGCAGCATCTACTGGTGTGACGAACACAAGACCCAGGAATTCTGGACCACGCCGGAAAGCATTGGGCGGCGCTTCGGGCCAGAGAAACCGGTCTACGTGCTGACCAGCAGAGCAACCTTTTCGGCCGGGGAGCAGTGTGCAGACATCCTCCAGAGCCGCAAGCGGGGCATCATCATGGGCGATAAGACCGACGGCGGCGGGCATCCGGGCACTTCATACCGCATCCACCCTCATTTCGCGGCCTTCCTCCCCATCGGACGCGCCACCAACCCGGTCACGGGCGCGGATCTGGAAGGGGTGGGTGTCACCCCGGATATTTCCATTCCGGCGGAGCAGGCTTTCACGGCGGCCTATTCGCTGGCCCTGCGGCAACTGCTGAAAGGTCCGGGAGCGAAAGATGTTCGCGCTGCGCTCGACGAACTGGCTGGGGACCAGAAGCTCTGCCCGCATTGCGGATACCCCAACCCGCGCTACCGAGCCAAATGCAAGAACTGCGATGATGCGCTGCCGGAGACGGCATAACGCTCGCCATGCCGGTTCAAGAATAGGGATGAACCTCGGGTAAAATAACGTCGATACCACCTAAGACTTATTTCGTCGGGCCAAATGGAGGGGTCCATTCATGAAGAAATCTCTCATCATCGCACTCGTTCTGTTGGTTTTGGTTGTGGCCGCCGGAGCGGTTTACCTCCTCTTCTTCCAAAACAAGAACAAACCGGAAGAGATCAACATTTCTTCCTCTTTGGATTTCGATGACCTTGCCGATCAGGGTTGGCTGGACTTGCTTCCAATGGACGAAACACAGGCCAACTTGACGTCGAATCCTGACTATCTCTTTGAAGGATCGCTACGCATGGCGGCTGGCAGCGACCTGCGCGGCGCCAACGCCAAAACAGGCATATACGCCGGGTCGATTCTCCACATTCGCATGAGGGCCGGTGCAGACGGGCCATGCTTCCAGGTAAGTATCTTTACGCCGCTTTCCCCTGCCGGAGAAAAGAATTTACGCATGGGCGGTTGTCCGTATAGTGCGCTGGATGTTGCCGTCATGATCAACCAGCCAGAGGAAACCCAGAGTGCTATTGCACCTTTTACCGGGATAGTAATTGTCCCGCCGGGGGAATGGTTCGATGTTATCTTCTGGTATAACATGGAAGGCGACCGGGTCTATTATTTTGCCGGAAACGACACGGACCCCAACCAGTTACTCTATGGCGCGGTCAGCCTGCCGGAAGATTGGCAACCCACTTCATGGGTGGTCGGCTTCGGTGGCTTCTTCGGCGGACAAGAGATGACACCGGAAGCATACGTGGATGTCGATTTCATTCGCTATGCGTACGGACAGGTTACGGATTACCTGTACTACAACCTGCCCGGTTACCTTGCCAACCAGGAATCCGTGGATATTTTCATGCTTGAAAAACCTGTTTCTTTGGATACGTTGGATTTCGAGCAGCACTGACAGGCTTCGATATTTTGAAATAGCAGGACTGCCTAAAAGGCAGTCCTGCTATTTTTTCGTCACTGCATTCACCGCTTCCACGAATACCCCCACCATGTTCTCCAGATTGATCTCCTCCGCCACGATGCGGTAGGACTCAGCCCCCATCGCCCGCAGGCGCGGCGCGTCTGCCAGTGCTTCGCACAGTACCTCGCCGAGCGCCTCAACCTCCGGTAATTGCCAGCCGTTCCCCGGACGGACGAGGTCATCGTTCGTCCCGTCGCCCTGCCCCATCACGATGGGCAGCCCCCACGACATGGCTTCCTGCACCGCCAGCCCGCCTGTGCCCGGCAGGACGAACAGGTCTGCGGCGCGGAAATACGGCTCCAGGTCCGCGCCGTGCTTCGCCCCGGGGAACTCTGCCCGTGGGTAGAGTGTCTGTGCCAACGACTCGAGCGCTGGTCGCTCCGGCCCATCGCCCACGATCACCAGCCGCGGCTGGAGCGGCTCGGGTAGCGCAGCGCAGGCTTGCAGGAGCGCGTCGATGCGCTTGCGGGCTTGCAGGCGTCCCACGAAGAGCACGTTCGGGCGGCCGTCAAATTTTTCCGGGCGGACAGGCATCGGGTGGTTCGGGCGCGGGGTGGCAGCGTTGGGGGCCACGAAGATTTTTTCGGCAGGGAACCCGATGGCAGCGTACTGCTCTGCCCCGAGACGGGAATAGGTCAGCAGGGCATCGAACTGGTTCAAGAAGGCCCCCCTTTGTCTCTCCCCCCATTTTTGAAGAAAATGGGGGGAGCCGGAGGGGGGTGCACCCAGCCCCCAACCGATCACCGGTCGCTCCCGCTGGTGCATCCAGCGGATGGCAGCCGGAGTGGCAAGGTAGCGCGGGTTGGCTTCCACGATGATGGCATCCGGGTTCCAGGCGGCGAGCCAGTCCAACAGTCCGCGCTGGTAGCAAAAGTACAGAGGACCGCGCAGGATATGCAGGTTGTGTGCTGCACTGTAACGCGCCACCTGGAGTTTATCCGTAGCGGCGATGGATTCTTCCGGGCGTGGTAGACCGGCGAAGACGGACAGCCCTCCGGCGCAGGCCTGTGCCAGGGCGTCGAACAGTGGAGCGCGGTAGGTGGTCAGTACGCGCTGTTGGAGGGCCAGTTTGATGTTCAGGTTCATGCAACCCATCCCCAGTTCAGGAAGACGTAAACGAGAAATATCTGCACCAGGGCCGAAACCGACCAGGCTGTCAGGCGCAGTTTATCGTTTTTCATTGCGCCGATCACTAGGAAGACCGGGAAAACGACCATCAGATAGCGGGTGAATCCGCTCAACAGGTAGGGCACGTTGCCGCGCATGATCACCAGCAGGATGGTCAGGAAACTGTACAGCACCAGGGCCGGGCTGAGCCGTTTCAGGTTGACGAAGAGGACCGCCAGCACGCCCAACAGGAAGGCCGTGTCAATGTAGTCCATGCCGATGCGCGGCAGGTCGACCAGCCGCTCGAAGATCTGGCGGACGCCTTCCCACGGGGTGACGATGCGGATGTGCCAGTAACCGGCCAGCCCGCCTGAGATGCTGACGAAATTGGTTTGCATGTACCAGGAGTACAGGAGATAGGTCAGTACCGGCAGGAGGAAACTGAGCCAGCCGGGATGGCGCAGCGCCTGGACGAGTCTGCTCCACCCCTGGCGGCTGGTCACCAGGCCGAACACAGCCTTAACCTGTGCTCCGGGGGCCAGCCCAAGCGCGTCCACGCGGGCGGCCAGGAAGATCCAAGCCAGCACCGGCACGAGCAGCGCTCCCTGGTGGCGGGCGAGGGTGGCGGCGCAGGCCAGCAGTCCTGCCGCCAGCCAGCGCTGTTTCCAGGCGGCCAGCAACGAACCCAGCACGAGTGCCAGGAAGAGCGACTCGGTGTAAGCGGCGAACAGGAAGAAAGCCGCCGGGAAGAGTGCCAGCGAAAAGACGGCATTCAGGGATTGGCG
>CAZRCR010000360.1:0-3433 GCA_964598615.1 uncultured Anaerolinea sp. | reverse complement strand
GACAACACCCTTCTGTCCCTACGGACCGGCCATGCTCGAAATGATCAAACAAAAGGCTACAGAAGGGCTTGGAATACCAGTCGTACTCGAGATGGGTTTCGAGCCATGGGACTTCTCCATGATGGAGGATCCCGGTGCGATCGACTGGGGCATGTACACCTGAAATAAAAAAACCGGTTTCTTACGAAACCGGTTTTTGCTACCTATGCGGTCTTGAAAAGGCCAAGCAGTTTCATCGCCAGGCTCATGTCGCCGGTCAGGCGCAGCTTGCCTTGCATAAAGGCCTGCATCCCATCCATCTTGCCTGAGAAGATCTTGATGAAATCTTCCGAGTCGACCGCCACGGTCAACTTGGGAGAAGCCACCGTGCCTTCACCGGCAGTACACTTACCATCCTTGATAGTCACGTACCAGTCGCCCGCCTGGGGGCCGGTCAGTTTCAACTGGATGCTGGCATCCACGCCGACAGCCTTTTCAGGGATGAAGGCGGCCGTCAGTTTTGTCATGAAATCCTTGATCGTCAGGTCAGCCATAGTTTCTCCTTTTTCGTATTGTATAACCTGTCCGGGCAATTGGCAATTAGAGCCGGAGCAGGAGCATCACCAATAGTTGGGCGAACAGGATCTTGAAAATCAGCGCCACCGGGTAGACACTGGCATAGGCCAGCGTGGCCAGGTCGGTGGTGGTCTGGTTGTTGGCCGCTGCCAGACCGGGCGGATTGGTCATCGAAGCCGTCAGCGCGCCGAGAGAACCAAGTGTCTCCATGCGGTAGACCTTCAGGGTAAGCACCAGTCCCACGGCCACAGACAGGATCGTCACACCTGCACCGGCCAGGAACAGCGTCCAGCCTTGCTGCTGGATAACTTCCCACAAATGAGAGCCGGCATTCGTTCCGGCCCCGGCCAGGAACAGCATCAAACCGAGTTCCCGGGTCAGATTCTTCGCCGCCGCAGGGACATGCAACTTAAGGCTGCCGATGCGCCCGAAATGTCCCACCAACAAGCTGACGAGGAAAGCGCCTCCGGCAATCCCCAGTTTGACCTCCACCCCGCTCGCCAGCCGGAAGGGGATCAACCCCAGGCCGATGCCAAGCACCAGGCCGATCAGATACGAAAGCATGCTGGTTTCCTGGGTTTTGCGCGAATCGCGACCGACCTTCTTGACGAAACGATCGACGTCATCGCGTTCGCCCACGATGTGCAAGCCATCGCCAATCTCCAGCGCCATCGTCCCAATCGGGCTGACCTCGAATCCCTGGCGTCGAATGCGGGTAATGACTACGCCATAGGTATCCCAAACCTGCAACTCGGCCAAGGTCTTCCCGGCAATGGATGAGGAGGTAACTTCCAGATCGTGGGTGGTGATGTTCGAATTGGCATCCATCGGGACTTCGGTCTCATCCCCCAGGAGCAGACCAATCTTATTCATTTCCAATTGCGGCCCAACCGCCATGACCACATCGCCCGTATGGAAGACAAAATCCGGGCGGACAAGGGTCACTTCATCACCGCGTCGTACGCGGGTGATGTTGACGTGAGCAAGCCGATGCGGATCGAGTTCACGCAGGGTGCGCCCATCCACATTCTGATTGGTGATACGGTACTGTTTCACCACCAGCATGGGAACTTCCTTCTGGCGTTCGGCCAGCCAGCCTTGCTCCTCGGCACGCAGGTCACGCTTCAACAATCTGGGCAACAACTGAACGATGAACACAACGCCAATCATGCTGAACGGATATGCAATACCATAGCCCACCGAAACCGCCGCTTCCATGTTCGGGGCATATCGGGCAAAGACATCCATGGCGGCCGCCAAAGCCGGGGTACAAGTCAACGCGCCGGTGTAGAGACCGGCAGCGAGGTCATCCGGCAGTTTCAACCAGAAGGCCAATCCCACAGTCGCCAGCGCCCCGGTCAAAGCGACCGCGATGCCGATGGCAGCAAAGCGCACACCCTGCCGTTTGAACATACGGAAGAAGCGCGGCCCGGCTTGCAGTCCCACCGCATAGACGAACAACAGCAGGCCCAGGTCCATTATTTCCTTGGGAACTGACAGCCCAAAGTGACCAAAGATGAGCGCCACGAACAGAACACCTGCCGTGCCCAGCGAAATGCCACGCCAGGAAAAACTACCCAGCAAGGCGCCTATTGCCAGGATCAGGAAAAGGATCATCATTTCGTTCGATAAAAGAGTACTCACAATAGGGGGTTCCAATCTTCAATAGAATAGCATGCCAATTATAAACGCAGGCCGTGAAATTCAAGGAATGAACTTGCTCTTCTGAATCCCAACCAGTTATAAAACAGAAAAGCGCTCCAACAAATCCGGGAAGCGCCCCAAACGAAATATGCTATAATGACCATCTATGACCGAATTTACTCCTGAAGTCGAAGCGCAAGAACCTGCCGTTCCATCGGAAGCAGAAGTCGCCGCGGCCCAGGCACGTCGCCAGAAATGGATGTTGGCTGGCATCATCATCGGGGTCATTCTGTTTCTCGGTCTGATCGGCCTGGCCGTTTTCGGCCTCCTGCAAAATTCCAATACCACTGCCAATATCCGCGACATCTTCATCATCTTCATGGCTTTCGAGTCGCTGATCATTGGCGCAGCGCTGGTAGTGCTCATCATCCAGATGGCCAGCTTGATCAACCTGCTCCAGAACGAGGTCAAGCCCATCCTGGCATCCACCACGGAAACCGTCAATACCTTGCGCGGCACCACCGAGTTCCTGAGTGAAAACCTGGTGGAACCGGTTATCAAGCTGAATTCGTCCCTGGCCGGAATGCGCAAATTCTTCGAAATGTTCGGTCTCAACCGTAAATAATCCAACTTTCTGGAAAGGAGAAATAAAATGTCTGACCGCGATGATTTTGGAATGTTCCTGGTTGGTTTCGTTGTTGGTGGCGTGGCGGGAGCCGTCGCCGCATTGCTTCTGGCTCCGCAATCCGGTGAGGAAACGCGTGCCTTGATCAAAGACAAGAGCATTGAGCTGCGCGACAAGGCTGCCGAGCAGGCCGAAGCGATTGCCGCCAAAGCCGAGCAATATGCAGGTGAGGCCAAGGTCAAGGGCAAGGAAGCCATTGACAGCGTCAAAAAGGCTGTTGCCAAGAAGAAACCCGCCGAACCGACCGCCGGTGCATAAATAACGCTCCGCTTGCTACAAGGGTTTGACCTGATCGGTCAAGCCCTTGTTTTGTTTTATCTGAACAGGTCAAAAAAACGGGGATTTAATTTCTTGCACCATCCCAAGATGGGTTTATCTTTCTCTAAGCTACAGCGGCCTGCGGGCGGGTATAATAGCGCCGTTCCACTAAAACCAATAACCATCTCCCATTAACCAACCTATGCCAACTCCCCTTGTCGAATGTATCCCCAACTTTTCTGAAGCCCGCCGCCCCGAAGTGGTGGAAGCCATCGTGGCCGCCATCACCAG
>CAZRCR010000359.1:0-3436 GCA_964598615.1 uncultured Anaerolinea sp. | reverse complement strand
TGGCCATCCGTCGGGACGGGGACGATCAGCATTTCTTTAGTGTAGATGGCATCCCGCCGGTCAGTGAAGGATAGTTCATACTGGTCACCAAGCACAATGGCTTCGGTCGGACAGGCATCTTCACAAAAACCGCAGTAGATGCAGCGCAGCATGTTGATCTCGTAGGTGCTGGCGTAACGTTCGCCGGGGGAGAAACGCTTCTCGTCGGTGTTCTCGGACGATTCCACGAAAATGGCGTCGGCCGGACAGGCCGCCGCGCACAGGGCGCAACCGATGCACTTTTCAAGGCCGTTCTCGTAGCGCTTCAACTCATGGCGGCCGCGGAAGCGCGGCTTGACCGGTTTGCGTTCTTCCGGGTATTGAACCGTGACGGGTTTCTCGGCCATCGAACGGAGGGTCGTCCACAGGCCGCGCGCCAACTCAACAATAGGCTCAAGCACGGGCATGTTCTTTCCTCCTCAATGTTTGATACATCCCCAGGATGGCAATAAAGCCAGCCACCAGGGAAACGAACGGGATGCCCCAGATGAACAACGGGTTGACATCCTGCGCCAGCAAGATGCCGACCGCCGTCAGGAAGACCAGAGAAAGCGAGAGCGGCAGCAGGATCTTCCAGCCGAAGGCCATCAGGCGGTCATAGCGGATGCGCGGCCAGGTGGCCCGCACCCAAATCATCCCGAAGAGCAGGATGAAGACCTTCAGGAACACATATACCGGTCCAAGGATCGGGGTCTGGTCTACGCTCAGGATAGTGTCCTTGAGGAACCAGAACTCGCGATAACCACCAAAGAACAGGGTGGCAGCAATGGTGCAGATGGCGATCATCTTGTCGTACTCGGCCATGAACAGCAGGGCGAACTTCATCCCGCCGTATTCGCTGTGATAACCGGCGGCCAGTTCCTGCTCGGCTTCGGGCATGTCGAACGGGGCGCGATTGACCTCCGCCAGGGTAGCGATCAGGAAGATAACCATACCCACCGGCTGGAGTACCGCGAACCACATGTTCGTCTGTGCTTCGGCGATGTCGATCATGCGGGTTGAGTTAGCCAGCAGAATGACGCTGATGAACGACAGACCCAGGGCCAGTTCGTAGGAGAGCATTTGCGCCGTGGAGCGCAAGCCGCCGAGCATGGCGTATTTATTGTTGGACGACCAGCCCGCCAGCACGATGCCGTACACAGCAATGGAGGCCACCGACATGATATAGAGCACGCCCACATTGATATCAGCGATCTGCCAGGTGATGACCCGCCCGAAGAGCACAAAATCCGCCGAACTCGGCCCAAACGGGACGACCGCTGTGATGACCAGCGCCGGGGTCAGAGTGACGATGGGAGCCAGGAAGAACAGCACTTTGTCGGCACGCGCCGGCATGAGTTCTTCCTTGAAAATGAGTTTAATGGCGTCGGCAATGGGCTGGAGCAGCCCCAGCGGGCCGGCACGGTTCGGGCCAACCCGGACCTGGATGCGGGCCAGAGCCCGACGTTCGTAGTACGTCAGGTAGGCAAACCCGCCCAGCAGGATCAGCACCCAGACGAGGCCTTTGATCAACCACTCAAGAATTGAGGCAAATGTCATAGAGAACCTGCCTTTTTGGTATCCGATGACAGATGGACGCCCAGCCCCTGCGAGTTCTGGTACGACGTTCCGCCGTAGTACAGGTCGCTGCGGCCAATGAGGGGCCACTGTTCGGTCGTTTCGGCAAGTTTGCCGTAGGAAATACCGCTAAACGCGCTGACCATCGAAGCCAGCCGGTTCATTACCAGAGCGGGAGAGTTTTCGAGTTCCATGCCAAGTTCCTGGGCAACCAGCGCGGTAATGGCATAGTCTGCTTTGGAGTCTCCAAACGCAGGTGTGGCCGGGTAGAAACGTTGGACGCGCCGTTCGCCGGAGGTGTAGGAACCGTCCCGTTCGGTGAAGGCCTGCGCTGCGAGGACCACGTCCGCCAGTTTGGCGGTTTCGGTGAGGAAGATCTCCTGCAAGATGACCGTTTTGGCGGAGTTCAGGGCCTGTGCCAGTTTCGAGTCATCGCCAGCCGGGTCACAACCTGCCACGTAGACGGTCTTGCCTTTCAGGGTTTTGGCGAGTTCGACAGCCGGTTTGAAACCGATCTCCAACGCACCCTGGTCATTGGCCCGCGGCCAGACACCGATCAGGCCGTTGTTGGCTTTGCCAACCTTGTCCTTGACCAGTTCCGCACAGGCTTCGGCCAGGGCAGGTGACCCATCATTACCGAAGAAGACGACCAGGTTTTCAGCGTCCTTGACGGAAGCGGCCCGTTCTTTGACCTTTTTAGCGGTTTCGCCCTTTTCACAATGGATCAGGGTTTTGGCGTATTTATCCAGACGGGTGGCTTCCGTGTTGATGATGACCAGTGTCGCGCCGCGCTCGGTGGCCTGCTTGACGCGCAGGTGCCAGATCGGGGCGAAATGATACAGGTCCGCGGCCGCCACCAGAATGGTGCTGCCCGGTCCTAGGTCCGCCAGATTCGTTCCGGAAGAGACGCCGTACTTCGTGGTCAGTTCGCCGCCGGGGAGCGAGTCGTACAGCAGGGCTTCCCCGCCCAGTCCAACAGCCAATCGCTTCAGGTTGAACAGGTCCTCGTTGGACAGACGCCCGGAGGCCAGGACGACCAGATCGCCCTTGGTGGCTTTCAGTTTACTGCCCACCGCTTCGACGGCGGCATTCCAGGAAACCTTTTCAAGTTTGCCGTTCTTCTTGAGCATCGGCTTCGCCAGGCGGTTCTCGTTCTCCACGAAATGCCAGTTGAAGCGGCCGCGGTCGCACATCCAGATCTCGTTGACCTGTTCGTTCTGACGCGGCATGGCGCGCTTGATGACCACCTTGCCGCCGGATTTTGCTTCGCGGCGGGTGTTGAAGGTGATGTTGCAGCCCACCGGACACAGCGAGCAGATCGATGCGGCCGATTTCATTTCCCACGGGCGGGCGCCAAAGCGAAAGTCCGCGGTGGTCAGCGCGCCGACCGGGCAGATGTCGGTGGTGTTGCCGGAAAAGATCGAGTCGAAGGGCGGCTCGGAACTGGTGATGATGTCGGTATTGCGGCCGCGCTGGTAGAAGGACAGTACGGGTTCCCCGGCCACCTTGTCCTGGAAGCGGATGCAGCGGGCACACTGGATACAGCGTTCCCGGTCCAGCCAGATCTTATCGCCCAGGGCCACATGCTTCTCGGCGTGATGCTTCTCATCGAACAGGAAGCGGCTCTCGCTCGAACCGTGGGCCACGGTCAGGTTCTGGAGCGGACATTCGCCGCCTTTGTCGCAGATCGGACAGTCCAACGGGTGGGAAGTCAGGATGAATTCGAGGATCTCCTTCTGCGAGGCTTTGGCCTTTTCGGACTGGCTCAGGACGAGCATGCCTTCCGAGACCGGGGTGGTGCAGGCAGTTTCGAGCTTGGGTCCGAAGTTGATCTTGGGCT
>CAZRCR010000358.1:0-3437 GCA_964598615.1 uncultured Anaerolinea sp. | reverse complement strand
GACCACCACCCACCCGTCGGGGGAACACGGTTGACCGTCAATGCACACGCGACAGTTGTAGCGAGCTTGCGCCCCGGAGTTCCGGTAATAGACCAGATAGCAACTAAAAACGGAACCATTGGGTGTGCTCTGAGAACTCACACCATAAAAACTAAGGATGGCAGCCGTCTCTTCATCGCCGATGTCGGTAATGTTGGGCAGAACGTCGATCTGCATGGCATTGATCTCCTGGAACGTGAGCGGCTCGAACTGGTTAACCCAGATATGGCGTTCATTTCCTGATCCAGGCGTTTCGACCAAACGTCCATCCTGCTGGCCGACTTGGATCGGCGTTTCCTGGGGATTACCAGGACCAGGAGAAAGCAGTACCCAGGCACGGGGATGAAAGATCGTATCGTAATCAGGATTGTCGAAATCGTCCCACATGTACAGATCGCTGTGTGGCAGGGTGGAGATAATCTCTGGCGGGATGGATTCGGGTTCGGGTTGTGGATCGCTGCGGACGATGCCCATCAAGACGTTATCAATGGCAACGGTTTGAAAGGAAGAAAAACGGACCCCAATCTCGGGCTGGAGCCCAAACAAATTGATCTGGTTTTCATCGCTTTCTGTCAGGAAAATCTTGTCGAACAGCACGCCGTTGATCTCTGCATAACACGCCCCCTGCTCCGGATTGCAAGTGATGCGTAAAGTATTGACCCGGTCAACGCGGACAGGGGTTCCTTGGGAGTGGATAACACGATCGGGCGAATCGTAATTGCAGTTGATCCAAACCCCCGTCTCAGATGGATCAAAGGAGCAAAAGTAGCTTACCATCATGACATGGTCTTGCTCTCGAAAAGCAGTAAGAGCAATCCAAACATTACCTTCAAGAAGCAAATCATTTAGTGGGAGGAAATCGACCTGAAGGGCATAGGGGTCACCAGATAATCGCGAGAAATGCAGGGACGCACTGCTCGCTTCCCCGCCAAAAGTTAATACACCATTTTGTTGGATTAAAGTCAGAGGTTGATCGCTGATAACCTCCCAGTTGTGCTGGCTGAGATAGCCATCATAGAGGGGATGTTCGAAATCATCATATAATAAGAAATTCAAGCGGGCAGTACTTTCCTGGATGTTTGTATCCTGGGCTGGAATGAACTCCCCAGGAAAAACGACCTGCGAAGCTCGAAAACTTCCCATTTGCACATCATCGAATGAAACTGCACCATGCCTGTTCAGCATCAGGCGTTTGACATACAACTCCACATTCGATACTTGGAGCGGCGCGACCGGCTCAATATTCAGGGCTTGGATGAACTGGCCGTTTAGGAAGGCCAAGAGTTGACCACTGGAAGGGTTCCATTCTATGTCAATCTTATGTGCGTGGAAAACTGGAACCTTAAAACTAAAAGAGTCCAAGTCGCGATTCAGGGTAGCGTTTTCCAGTTCACAAGTATAGGATGTATCAATCTGAAAATATCCGATGAAACAGCGGAAGGTGTAATCCGTCTTTCCATCGGTGAGATCAACCTCCAATCCGGCCTGGAACTGATCGGATGTGCCGTCCTTGGATGAGATAACAACGCTGACAGCATTGAGGTCTTTCACAAAATTATCGGGGTTAATCTCTATTTCCTGGAGCACCTCGGGGCTGTAATTGATCGCAGTTGCCACATCGACTGATAAGCTACCGTCTTCAATGGAGAGGGAGATCGGCTGGGGCGAATCTGCGGTGCCTGTCGAGTATTGCCACTTCTGCGGGTCGGGAACGCTGCCAGTTGTGTCGAAGGTATCGTAAAAAGTGAAAACGGTGATCTGCTCCGGTCCATCGATCAGCGTTTGCATTTCAGGCGAAAGTGTTGCCTCGGATATAGGGGATGGTTGGACAGTTGGGGTGGCTGAACTCAGGCCAATGGGAGTAGAGATTGTTGGTGTTTCCATATCCGCAGTGAGGGGGAAAACGCCTTTTTGAACATTGCTGCGCCATAGGAGGAAGGCGGCTATTGCCACGAGCAGAACTCCGCCAATAAAGAACCAGATTCGATTCGTCCTCATCTCCCGATGCCCCATTTCTGGCCTTTCTGTAATCCTTCGGCCACTTTGGGATAGGTGCGCGTATCGTATGCGCTCAGAATGCCCTTTGATCGAACGGCATTTTTGACGATTGCCCTGGCAATGGTGGCATCTGCCAGGACGGCAAACACGATCCAGAAGCCGATCATCCACCAGACCACGCCGTGCCCGCGGAAGAGCACGAAGGCCAGCGCCGACCCGGAGAAGGCGACCAGCAACAGCGGCAGGGTGGTGGACTTGTTGGCCTTATCATGGATGGACTTGCACTCGGGGCAGCGCGGGGTGTCCAGGTACACGGTGACGGTCTTGGTCACTTTGACGTCGATCCCGCCCGGCGTGTTGACCACTTCCTTGTGTTCCACCGCGCCCCGCTTTTCCATCATGGGTTGTTTGAAGACCGAAGCCGGGGTGCCGGGGCGTTTCCCGCAAAAAAAGCAGGTTTCTTCTTTCATAGGATTCTCCTTATCACGATGTTCACATTGAGGGTTTCGTCCTGCCCCTACAGGACACGGTCCAGATGCAGGTAATCCAAATCGCACTCAAGGCTTGTCTCAGCTCTCTACTTGGTAACGTTAAGTTGGATTACATCTTTTAACCAGAGTTCATTCGGATATCCCGGCATAACAGCCACGAAAAAACCGTCTTGTTCTTCATAGGCCAGCAGGCAGTTTGCGCACGATTCGATCAGGTTCTGGATATCGACCTCTGCAGAAATGCCATCACTGGAAGTGATTATCAGAGTGTCTGCATCAGGCTGAATTTGGACAATGGAGAGCAGAATGTAATAGAGCGGAAGACCAGTATATGTGTGCAAACCACCCTGGGGAAGTTCCACATTGATCGTGACCAGTTCTTGCGCCCGGAAACTATCCAAATCTAATATGGTCGGATTGTCTACCCACCCATCAATCTTTACATCTCGCTGACTACTGACTGGTTCCACCTGTGGCTGACCATCCTCCTGGGCCTGCGCGCCGGATTGGTTGAGACGTACATAATCGATGTTCGTTGCCTGGTTGGAATTATTTGTGGCGCTGTCGAGAAGAATTGACCAGGGTTTACCTGCCACCAGTGAAATATCAGCAGCCACCATCAAACCATCATCTACATAGAAAGATACTTGCGTAGCGGATAACTCGATGCGATAGGTATGCCATTCGGTTAAATCCACCCCTTCAAGGATGAATTTGTTGTAATCTTCAGTTGTAGTTTTCACCAAGGCTGCGAATTGGGAATCCCGGGTCGAAACGAAGCCAATCACGCCTTGTTCATCCTGCCGTATCAATCCCCAGGTGCTCATGTGAATGCTGTCAAGGCGCAGGCGGGTTTCGAAAACCAACATGGAATTCTCGGGATGGAAGCCTGGTTTCGATCTTGCATCC
>CAZRCR010000357.1:0-3439 GCA_964598615.1 uncultured Anaerolinea sp. | reverse complement strand
ATTGCGGCCATGTTGCGTGTCAGTGGCTTGGAGTTTTATCGCGTGTTTTTTCCATGTTTGTTGTTGGAGCTTGATTTCTTGATCATGATATACTCCCGGTATATGAATTCTTGTGCTCATATCCTGTTGATCGAAGACGACCCTGCGGTAGCACAGAGTTTGAGCGCAGGCTTGGAGCGCGACGGATACCGTGTTACCTGGGAAACCTCGGGGGGGCAGGGATTGGAACAGGCGCTCATGAATTCTCCACAGATGATCATTCTCGATGTGCGCTTGCCGGATGGCTCCGGTTTTGACTTTTGCCGCCGTATGAGGCAGGCTGGATTGCGTCAGCCGATCCTGATTCTGACAGCTCAAGTCGATGAAATGGATAAAGTCCTCGGTTTGGAGATGGGGGCCGATGATTACATGACCAAACCCTTTGGTTTGCGTGAATTGCTCTCCCGGGTGCATGCCCAGCTGAGGAGGGCCTATGGAGACTTGTCGAATGCCAGTGCTGATCTTCTGGCGGTTGGCGCGTTGACCATCGACCAGACGCGTGGCCAAGTAATTCGTGCAGGCCAAACCATCATCCTCACTCCTATTGAATTCAGACTTTTGGTCCATTTGGCGCGGCATCGTGGGCAGGCGCTCAGTCGGGCACAGATCGTGGAAGCGGTCTGGGGGCATAGCCCCGACCTGGATAGCGAGAAGGCGGTCAATGTTCATGTCCGCCACCTGCGCGAAAAGATCGAGGCCGACCCGGAGCGGCCCACGCTCCTGTTGACCGTACCGGGGATCGGTTACCGTCTTACGGGGTAATGTGCTGCTCTTTTTCCCGATTAAGGAAGCTTAATCGCTTCATAATCTCACCACAACCTGCTCCTGATACACTCCTTGTCATCGAAAATCAACGATCACAAGGAGTTTTCCTATGAAGCGAATCTGGACCATCATCGGTGCCGTTCTGGGACTTATTGTCGTAGTCGGCGCAGGATATTTCGGGTTTCGTAGCGCCCAAGAGGAAATGCCCGCTCTGCCCGAAGCACCCAATACGGTGGAAGTGACCACCTGTGACGTGATGCAAACTGTCACCGCACCGGGGACGGTTGTCAATATGGATGGGCTCATCCTGCATCTTCCGATTACAGGACGGGTGGAAGAGATCCTAATTCAGCCGGGAGATCTGGTCTCCACAGGTGATGCGCTGGTGCGTTTCTCTGCCGGGGATGTGGCCTTGGCGGTTGCCCAGGCAGAGTTGGATGTGGCAAATGCCCAAGAGACACTTAAAAAGGCCCAACAGACACGTGCTGCCCTGGGATATCCACGTACGGATAACCTGTCCATCGAGCGTACCCAGATGTATTACGATGCTGCCGAAGCTCGCTATCAAACTGCTCAGGCCAATTATAGTGAAGTGGCCTACCTTGCTTCCACAGACTCAATCAGACTTGTTGCGATGGAAAATCTTTTGCAAGCCAAGCGCGAACGTGACCAATTGGCTGCCAATCTAACTTGGTTCACCGGTCATACCGACGATCTAGAGATTGCCCAGGCAGATGCCGAAGTGGCAATCGCGCAGGCCAAGTTGACCAAAGCCCAGGAGACCTTGACCTTGCTAGAAGATATGTTCAAAGTAGGGGATACATTTGGCGCTACGATGAATTCTCCTGTCAGCGGCGTAGTCGTGGAGATCAAAGCGCATGTTGGCGATGAACTCCCAACCGGGAGCGAGATTGCCATGTTGGTGAACCCACAGGCGCTGGAAATCCGGGTCACGATTCTCGAAGAAGATTACCCTTACGTGTCTGCCGGCCAGCAGGTGGAACTCTATTTTGACGCAATGCCGAATGAAGAAGTGGCCGGCATCGTGGATCGCGTCGTTCCGCAGCGTATCTCTGGTGAGCGTCCGCTCTATTACGCATATATTTCTCTAGATCGCATTCCCGAACACCTCGTGGAAGGTATGACCGTCGATTCGGCCATCATCATTGCCCATCGGCAGCAGGTGTTATGCCTGCCGCGTGCCCTGGTACGCGCCTCCTCGGGTGATGCAGTCATTGTCAGTGTTTGGAATGGGTTGAACAGCGAGGAGCGCGAGATCAAACTGGGCTTGCGTGGTGATGTGTATGCTGACATTGTTTCTGGCCTGACCGAAGGCGAACAGGTGGTGTCGAAATGACCATACCTATCGTGGCCAGATCGTTCGGGCGCGGGACCTTGGAGCCGGTCATCCGTACCGAAGGGCTAACGCGTTTGTACGAGATGGGAAGTGTCACAGTCCATGCTTTGCGAGGAATCGATCTCGTTGTCCATGCCGGGGAATTTCTGGCACTGATGGGTGCCTCCGGTAGTGGCAAATCCACCCTTCTGCATCTGCTGGGTTGTCTCGACCGGCCTACGCAAGGGGAATATTGCCTGGAGGGGGTGAAAACCTCCTTACTTGGACGGGATGACTTGGCTGAAATACGTGGGCGAAGGATTGGCTTCATTTTTCAGAGTTTCAATCTGCTCCCGCGCCTTTCCGCCCGGGAAAATGTAGCTCTACCACTGACGTATACCCATGGCAGAGTTAGTGCTCCCGAGCAGCTCCGCATGGCCTCCGTAGCCCTGGCCCGTGTGGGACTGGAAACGCGCTCCCACCACTTGCCCAATGAACTTTCCGGCGGGGAACGTCAGCGCGTAGCGATTGCCCGCGCTCTGGTGACCCAGCCGGCTGTTCTCCTGGCGGACGAGCCTACTGGCAATCTCGATAGCGCCACCGGGGCCGAGATATTGCATCTGCTGGATGAATTGCATAACGAAGGGGCAACCATCGTTATGGTGACTCATGACTCGGAAATTGCCGGTCATGCAGATCGGATTTGTACGATGCGTGATGGCACATTGCAGGGGAAGGAGGAAACCTATGACTCTGCTTGACCTGTTTCGCACCGCCTTGCGCAGTGTGGCGGCCAACAAACTGCGCGCCTCCCTGACCATGCTGGGCGTGGTTATTGGGGTAGCCTCGGTCATTGCCATGCTGGCGCTGGGAAACGGCGCCCGCGCCGCCGTGGACGCGACCTTTCAATTCCTGGGCGCCGACCAGATTCAGATCGGACAGCGTCAGGCAATGGAAGACGGCGAGTTTCAATTGATTGGTCAGAGACTGAGTTATCAGGATGGGCTGAACATGTCTACCGCTGTCTCGTTGGTGAAACGCGTCGAGATGTCAGTCGGGCAGGCGGTCCGTGCCCGCTTTGGCCGAAACACCGTTGAGATCGCCGCGTCGGGTGTTACGTCGGATGCCATTGATAATCTGGCATTGACGGAGAGTGTTGCCCCTGTCGGTTGGCCCGAAGGCGAACCCCTGACCGGTGAAGCGTTCCTCGGCGAAGGGCGCTTTTTCACTACCGAAGAAGTACTGGAAGGCGCACCGGTATGCGTTCTGGGATATACCACTGCCCTCGATCTATTTCTG
>CAZRCR010000356.1:0-3443 GCA_964598615.1 uncultured Anaerolinea sp. | reverse complement strand
ATGTTCTTTCGCAAGAGGGGATTGGCAAACTGGTCATGGCCGGGCTGGTGACCCACGGTTGTGTCAAGTCCACCTGCCTGGGGGCGCTGGAACTCGGCTACGAAGTGACGCTGGTCAAGGACGCCCACAGCAATTTCAGCGCAACCGCAGGCCAGGTTATCGACAAGTGGAATGGGATATTGGGCAAGGAAGGCGCGGTATTGAAAAATACAGCCGAGATCGAATTTACGACAAAATAACGAGAAGCGTACGAGAGAGCACGTGTATCATCAGAGCATATCTCTGAAAGGATATCTCATGAAAAAACTGATCATGCCTCTGCTCCTGCTCGCCACGACCCTGCTGGCCTGTAATCTCACCCCTGTGCCCGTCTCTGCACCCGCGTCCCCCATCGCCACGGAAAGTGTTTCCGCCCCGGAAATTGCGGCTTCCCCGCAACCCGTTGTGCCTGCCGACGGGTTGACGGTTCAGGACCCAATGATCATCGACCCTAACGCCGGGCAGGCCAAGTTCCGCTTGATGGAACTCGGCTATGACATTTGCACAATTCTTACGGACTACTACACCTACCAGACCGGGGCAGCAATCCGCCAGTTCCAGGCCGCTGCTGGTCTGGAACCAAACGGCGTGCTCGACGCGACCACGCTGGAACGCCTGCTTGCAGACGACGCGCCTCGCCAGATGGATGTTTTCCCCGTCCCCTTGAACACCAGCGAAGCAATCTACATGGAAATCGGGGATGCCCTGGCCGTGACTCCCGATTCGCTATGGATTCTCCAGGGTGGGTATTTCGTCCAATTCTCCAAATATGGCGAATTCCTGGGCTATTACCAGGTGGAACCGTTACTTGGTGAAGAGAACTACCTGCCTGTTGCGGTAACTTTCGATGGCACGTATCTCTGGATTGCCCAGCAGGGGATAGAAGACGCACTTGCCCAGGCCTATGACCCAACAACTGCCAACCCGGTCGATGGGTTGCTTAAGCCCGTCTTTCCTGAGTCCGCTCACTTCCCATCGCGCCAATTATATGCAGCCGCCGCGTTCGACGGGCAAACCGTCTGGTTCCTGACCGATTACATGCAGGCCGTTATCCTCCAGCCAGTGGATGTCAACAGCGGCACCGCCGGGACCATGATCCGGGTCGGCGAGAGCAGTGAAACCGGCTATGGATACGGGATCGCCATCGATCCTGGCACCGGGAGTCTGTGGGTCACCTACGGGGACGAGGTCTTCGGCGAACATGCCATCGTTGCTGTTGATCCGATTTCTAGAAACGTTGGTCCGGCTCTCGGTCCGTGCGGTTTGCGGGTAACATACGCCCTGTCCCGACTGTGGTTCGTCAACCAGCAGGGACTCTGGTCAGTCGACCCGGTTACCGGGGAACGCGTCCTGTACGATATCATCCCCGGCGAACAGGCCGTCTTCGCAACGGACGCAGACACGTTATGGATGTTGGATTCAGGCGGATACCTTTTCAAAATAGAAACGCCTTGATCACCCGCCCGATAAAAAAAGAGACGCCCTACGCGGGCGTCTCTGCTCTTCCGGCCCAGAAGCGGCCAGCCTGGACAATCGTCCGATCGGGCACGTCAGCCAGGATGATGGCTCCGTTGCCAATGCGGACATTCTTCCCGATCTTCACCCCGATATGAACGGTCACCCCCATGCCAATGAGCGATTTCTCGCCCACGTGGACATGTCCTGCCAGCAGGGCGCCAGGGGCAATGTGTGTGTACGCGCCTACAACGCAATCGTGTGATACCACGGCATTCGTGTTAACCATACAGCGCGCTTCGAGGACCGCGTCCGCACCGACATAAGCATTGGCAAACACCTGCACACCTTCCCCGATCTTCGCGCTCGGCTCGATGGTTGCCCGCGGATGCAGGAGTGCCGGGAAGGTGAAACCTGACGCTTCGAGCAACTCAAAAATACGGACGCGCACATTGATATCGAGGATACCGCCCACGCCATTCGCCGCCTGTGTAACCCCACGCTCGACCAACGCATCCAGCACGGCGCGCGGACCGAGGACCGGGATGCCCAGCACACACGTCCCGATGGGGAGTTTGTCGTCCACGATGCCGGCTACAGAATGGCTTCCCAAAGCTTTGATCATCTCCATCAGCGACTTGGCATGCCCGCCGCCGCCAAAAATGAGCAGGGGCGGTTTCTCGAAATCGGGCAGATCAAGTGTGAAAGATTGCCTGGCTCCGGCAAACTGGCGGACAACATCCTCCGTTACCAGCCGGTCAACAGGCAGCACAGACAGGTTCACGCCAAGCGATTCCGCCAACCGTTGTGCCGGCTTGGTGATACGCAATGCGGTCGGGGTAAGGCTTGTCCCTGCACCGGGGCGATCATGAAGGGCGTCCCTGCCCGCGATCTCCACAGCCTCATCTGCAGTTTCGGTAATGACAGCCAATTTATCGCCCACAGCCAGTGTATCGCCGGTTTTAGCGATGATGCGCACAAAGCCCGCATCCGGCGATTCGATGTCGGATGCAGCCTTGGTAGTTTCGATAGTGAACAGCAGTGCGCCTTTGGTAACCGGTTGACCGTCGAGCACGTGGATATCCACGAGGCGCGCTTCGGGCTCGTTGGCATTCAACAGAGGGACGAGGATTTCGGATTTGATCATGGGTTTACTCTCATGTTGTCATTCTGATGAGCGCAGCGACGAAGAATTTCTAATTTCAGAGAACTCGTAGTCCAATTGGAGATTCTTCGCTTCTTATCCAGAAATCAGATTCAACGCCGCCTGGACAATATCCTGCACCGACGGCAGGATGGCATCCTCAAGGCTCCTGGCATTGGCAATAGGCAGGTCGCGCGCCGCCACGCGCTGACTGCGGTCGGGCCGGTTCCTGCTTTCCGCCATGCGGGCGATCACCTCCGCTCCCCAGCCAAGGGATAGCGTCCCTTCTTCGACAGTGAGCAGGTTCCGGGTCCGCTCCAGGGATGTAGATAACGGTTCCAGGGCAAAGGGGCTGAGTTGCGAAAAGACGACGATCTCCGCAAAGATCTCGTGCTCCATCATCAGCTCCTGCGCGGCAGCACGTGCCAGTTCGAAGTTATAGCCATAGGTGGCAATGGTCAAGCGGGGAGCATAGTCTGTAAATCGTAAAACGCAAGTCGAGTATGGCCCGCCGGATTTCTCGATCTGATACTCCATCAATTCGCCCTGACCGGGCACAAGCAACGGGCGGGTGTACAGCAGTTTGTGCTCCACGAACAATACCGGGTCTTCGTCTGCAATGGCAGCAGCGAGCAATTCGCCAGGTTCGCCGAGGGCATTGGGGGCAACCACTTTCAGGCCGGGGATACCCAGGAAGAGCTTTTCCAGCGATTGGGAATGGGTTGGCCCGTAGCCACGCCGCCCGCCCATCGGGGCGCGCACAACGATCGGCACGCGTACGTTGTTGTTGTACATCCAGCGGAAT
>CAZRCR010000355.1:0-3461 GCA_964598615.1 uncultured Anaerolinea sp. | reverse complement strand
GTGGGTTAAGATAATCGGGGTTTCCATCGAGGTTGGTCACTTTTGCCCCGGCTTCGGCGGCGATCAAACCGCCTGCCGCCACATCCCATGAGTGCAGGGTCAACTCCCAGTAGCCTTCAAACCGCCCGGCGGCCACATAGCTCAAATCGAGCGCGGCGGATCCAAGGCGGCGCACGCCCTGGGTCAACTTGGAGAAACGGCTGAAGTTATCGAGGTTATTGCGCGGTGTAGACCAGGCATCGTACGGGAAACCGGTTACCAGCAGGCTGTGCTGCAAATCTACCACTTGCGAGACCTGGAGCCTGCGTCCGTTCAACCAGGCGCCCTTGCCCCGTTCGGCGGCGAACAACTCGTCGCGCATCGGGTCGTAGACCACGCCCAGGGTCATGACTCCGTTGTGGGCGTAGGCAATGGAAACGGAAAAGAACGGAATACCGTGGGCATAGTTGACCGTGCCATCCACCGGGTCCACGTACCATTGGTCGCCTTCGGAGCCAGGCACCAGGCCAATCTCCTCGGAAACGATCTGGTGGGTCGGGAAGAGCCGCCTGATTTCGCCAAGCAGGTATTCTTCGGACTGGTGATCCACCTCGGTAACGAGATCGATCACGCCTTTATATTTCACTTCATGCTCGCCTTCATAACCAAGGCGCAATATATCACCGGCTGCATGAGCCAGCCGGTCAAGGTCTGGTAGAGTAGGATTCATGGCTATTTCTGTTGCTTGTACTCGTCCAGAATCTGGTAAATCTGGTTGAGTTCGGCCTGGATCTCGTCCCGGTCATTGCGAGCCTGCTGGAGCATGGCTTCGAACGCCGGGCGCTGGTTTTCGGGCAAGGTTTCGAGCAGACGCTCGGTGCGGGCGATCTGGGTGTTCTTGTGGCGCAGTTTGTGCTCGAGACGTTCGCGGTAGCCGCTGTAGAACTCACGCTCGCCGAGCGGTTCCGGCGTCGGGTCCGCACCCTGGGTGAGCAGTTCGGCCACCGTCAACAGGAACTCTTCCGTATCGGCAATCGGCTTCTCGATGAAACGCACTGCCCCCAGGCTGACCGCAAAGGATTTATCCTCCGGGGTCACGTAGGTGGCGGAGAGGAAGATGAGCGGGATTAAACGCGTCTTCGGATCGGAGCGCACGCGATGCGCCAGCGCGTAGCCGTCCATCTTGGGCATCAGGATATCAGTAATGATCAGGGCGGGATGTTCGCTTTCGATCTTTTCGAGCGCTTCCTGTCCGTTGCGGGCGGTAATGACCGGGTAGCCCTTGAAACGCAGGGTCACATCGAGCAGTTCCAATACGTTGGGAACGTCTTCAACGACAAGAATGGGACCATAGGGGATATTCATAAGATGATTGTACCTCTGAAATTAGTTTACATCGGTTCTGTATCGGACCTGTAACCTGTTTCCACCGGGTAAACCTGTCCGCGTTTGACCACGCTGCGGACGAGATTGGTGCCGAAACGATAACCCAGGAAACGATAATCCGGCACTGCAAGGATGAGCAGGTCGGCCTGTTTGCCGGGTTCGAGCGACCCGATCCGGTCGGAGCGACGGATGGCGTGGGCGGCGTTGATGGTGGCGGCGACAATGGCCTGGGCGGGGGTCAGTTTCAGGGTCCGGCAGGCGAGCGCAATGACGAACTGCATGGACTCGTTCCAGGCAGTGCCGGGGTTGCAGTCGGTGGACAGGGCCAGCAGTCCATCCGCGGCGAGAATCTTCTGCGCAGGGGTATATTCCTCCTCGGCCAGGCCGAAGGGCGTGCAGGGCAGTGACACGGCCACCGTTTCCGACTTGCCCAATGCGGCAATATCAGCGTCGGAGGTCTTCACCAGGTGATCGGCTGATACGGCATCCAGTTCGCAGGCCAGGGATGCGCCGCCCAGGTTATCGAACTCGTCGGCGTGGATCTTGAGCGGGAAGCCTAGTTCCTTCGCTCGCGAGAGAATCTGGCGGGACTGGACCAGGTCGAAGGCTTTATTTTCACAGAAAACGTCTGTGAATGGCAAATGGTTTGCGGATGCGCCTGCATGGACATTCCACCACTCTTTGACTGCCGGGAGCATTTCGTTGCAGAGCAGGTCGGTGTACCCCTGCGGGTTGTTTTTGTATTCCGGTGCTACTGCATGTGCACCGAGAAAAGTGGGACTTAGTTCGAGTGGGCCCTCTTCGCTGAGGCGCAAGAGGGCATCCAGCATGCGCAGTTCTGCAGCAGTCTCCAGCCCGTAGCCGGTTTTGGCCTCGGCGGTGGTGGTGCCGTGGGCGAACATGCGTGACAGGCGCGGACGGGTCTCATCCATGAGATTCTCCACGCTGGCTGCGCGCGTCTTGCGGACGGTGGAAATGATGCCGCCGCCAGCGGCCAGGATGTCGAGATATTTGGCCCCGGCCATCTTCATCTCGAATTCGGCGGCACGATCCCCGGCCCAGACGATGTGGGTGTGCGGGTCGACAAAGCCGGGGAGCACAACATTCCCGGCTGCATCGAGACGAGGTTCATCGGGATACGCGGCGAGCAGTTTTGAGGTCCGACCGGCGGCGATGATCTTCCCATCACGGACGAGGACGGCGCCGTCTTCAATCAGTCCGAGAGCGCCGAGAGTGTGTCCGCGCTGCGGACCGCCTGCCAGGGTCAGTAGTTGGGATGCAGAGTGGATGAGCATAGTGGTTTGATTTTACTCCGATTGTAAAAAAACAAGCCGGTCTGTTGCCAGGTCCGGCTTGCATGGCGGATGGTTACGGGTCAATCCATGTTCCAGAGCCAGCCTACCAGCCCGGTGATGAAAAGGAGTATCCCAGTGATGATAGCTCCATAGAAAATCATATAGAAGCCGCCCAATCCCGAGAAGATCATGCTTCCGATGATCGTAGCTGCAATGCCCCCCAGGGTGAGCCAGAAGCCGGTCATCATGCGGGATTTGTAGCGGTGGGAAATTCCGGCGCGGACATCGGGCCGGTCTTTGTATTCCCGGAGATTACGCTTTACGACCTTGGGATCCCACTCGTCCACCCAAGCCCGGGATGGGTTGCGCGGGTGATGGCTGACCTTGATACCTGTTCCGGGCGCGTAAGCTGATGTCAGGATCTCTGCATCGAAGGGGGAGAGACTGGTGTTCTTGGCGTATTTGAAGCGTACGTTGTAATCCTGACCGCCTGCCACGTACATGGCGCCGATATCGGCATAATACATGGGAATCCGGTTGACGGTTATCCTGCGTATCTCGGCGAATTCTACGACCCCGTCCACCATGGGCCAATCGGGATGTTTTCGCTCGATGTCATGTCTGGACGACCTTTTCACAGCCGTTTGTTGCGCCGGTTGGGGAACCGGCTTGGACACCGGCGTTGGCTCCGGTTCGTCAGCATATAAGGGGGGCGGGGCGGGGGGAATATCCGAGATGATGGTTGGCGGCGGGACTGGGTCCGGCTGCGGTACTGCGAAAATTCCCGATCGTTCTCGCAGG
>CAZRCR010000354.1:0-3464 GCA_964598615.1 uncultured Anaerolinea sp. | reverse complement strand
GGGAGTCGTGGCTGGCGCGGATCTCACCCGGCAGCATCACGAGCGTATGCCCGTCGTTCAGCAGAGCAACGAGCTCCTGCAAAACATGGTAATAGGTCATCACATCTTGGGCGGCGAGGACCTGCAGAATGCGTTTCTGCACCTCGGCATCCCAATCCAGGTCCGGTTGGCGGTCGAAAAAGGCGAAATTGTATTTCGCTTCCGACCAGATCTGCATCAAGCCCCACAGCTTTTGTTCAGCAGAGCCATCCCATTCAAGAGAAATGTTTTGATTCATGTTTTGCCTCCGAATCTTATTTCAGGAACTTTCTCTAAGGCGCGGAATAGCCTCATTGACGATTTGCTCGAACATGGGCATCAACATAGGGACGAACGGGTAGATAAAGATGATCTCTGTGATGCCGATTTCCTGATAGCCTTTGACGATGGTTTCGAACCCGCCGGGCACGCCATAAAGCTGGCGATATTCTTCCTCCGTGAAGATAAAGACGGACCGGCGCAGTGTGGACGGGTCGCGCCCGATCTCGGTGCAGTACTTGTCCAGGTAGAGGTTGCGTTCGCGGGTGATTGTGAGCATTTCTTTGTGGGTTTTGACGTCCATCCCGCCGAACGTATTCCAGGTGTCAGCATACCGGGCGGCGATCCTTAGCATGCGCGGACTGTTCGCTCCGATCGTGAGCGGCGGACGCGGTTTCTGGACCGGCTGCGGGTTCATGATCGTCCCGTTGACCTGGTAATACTGTCCCTGATACGTCACTTCCGGGTTTCGTAGGAGTTGGTCAACGATCTCCACGTATTCGCGGAAGCGGTCCACGCGTTCTTTGGGAGGCCAGTCGGGAGTGCCGCTCATGGCATAGGAGATGTCATGTGTGCCTGGGGCTCCCGCACCCAACCCGAGGTCCAGGCGGCCGCCGGAAATGTTGTCCACGGTCATTGCCTGACGGGCCAGGAAGGCCGGATTTCGCCATGGCGAGGCCGTAAGGATGCCCAGTCGGATGGTTTTCGTCTGGGCGGCCAGCGCCGACAGCAGTGTCCAGCCCTCGAACCAGGGGCTTTGGGGGTGTTCGTAGTTGACGAAATGGTCGCCCAACATGGCTCCGTCCAAGCCCATGGCCTCGAGCCGCTGCCAGCGCTCGACCATTTCGGACCAGGGAACATCCTGCATGGCGGCGACAATAAAGCGAAGTTTGTGATCCATTTTTTAAAATCTCACTTTCTATTTATGAAACCTGTGGCTTTTGCCAGAATAGCTCTTCATCGTTGACGTAAATGATCGTGTTCCCGCGCGGCGTCGTTTGCGGTTCCCGGAGCAGTTCTTCCTGATAGCCATCCGGGATCAGTTCGTAATAAGTTCTTCCCTGCCGGTTTGTTTCCTGATCGAATTCACTGGCGGGGGAGCAGGCATACCGGAAGATGTTCTTGGATAGATACCAGGCATAACTTCCCTTGCCGAGCACCCTGGTAAATCCCCTGACGTCCCGGTTGGGGAGGCGTGGCTGCCCGGTGATCAGCCTGCTCCGAATTTCCGGTATACCGAGGATGTTGCCTGTTTCATCTGTGAAATAGCCGCCCACATCCGGGTCCATGTAAAGCCACTTTCCTAATTCCTTCGAGTAGACCGAGGTTACAAAGTGACTTTCCTTGTTTTCGCTGGAATATGGCATGAGATGGACGAGGCGGGATGCGAATCCCATCGAAAGATAGACCTCGTTCAGTGTCAGCGCGAACATCCAGCAGTTGATGCCTTGTTTCCGGCCTTTGCTGCTTTCAATCATGTGGAACGCGTTATAGGGCGCGGATAGTTTCGGGCGGGGATGGTGCCAGGTGAGACGGTTAACCCATTTCATCAGGTTGATGATGCGTTCGGTCTCGGACCCTGAACCGGCTACCGCGTCCAGGTGGTAGGTTTCCCGCAGCCTTTTCAGGTTTTCATCCTGTTCCCGCGCGTAGTGGAATTGCATGTCAGCATATTTTTCCCTTGATTTTGCCGAGAAAGCGACATGTTGTTTGAGCAGGTTCATCCAGCGTTTCCCGGCGGATGTTATCTTGCTGCGGATGACCAAAGTGGCAATGCTGACCAGTACAACCAGTGAGCCCAGTGCGATGATGACCGTCATTCTTTTCCCTTTTACAGTGTGCAATAGTCGCCGCGGCACTTCAGCTCGCGATTCTGTTCGGAGAGCAGTTGCTGGACTGCTTCCCGGAGCGCCGGGCCTTTTGGATTGTAGAAACGCAGGAGGCCTTTTTTGTCCACCAGCCAGGTGGAAGGCGTGGCTTCGATTTTGAACAGGCTGGCAGTCTCGTCCAGGAATCCTTTTCCGCTGCAACTGACCTTCCACTGGATGCCATTCTCTGCAACAAATTTTTCCGTGTCGGATTTGCGGGCATCCAGCGAAATACCGATGATCTCGAATCCCTGCTCTTGGAATTCCGCGTAGAGGGCCTTCAGGGCCGGCATTTCCCGGATGCAGGGCGGGCAGTCGGTATCCCAAAAGTCGATCAGTACCACCTTGCTCTGCGTGGTGGAAAGCGTGAATTCGTTTCCATCGAGCAAGGGAACGGAGAAATCCGGGGCAGGCGTGCCAATGCCGGTATTTTCGCGGGCTTTTTCTACCAGGCCCAGGAACATGGCATTTTCGCGCAACACATCGTAGGCCGGATTGGCAAACACATCGCTGCGTTTGAAAGAGCGCTCCAGCACAGCTTTTTCCAGCCAGGACAGTGCTTCGTCTGTATTCCCCGTGCCGAGACAGGCTTCGGCGATCTTGAGACAGTTCCAGGGGGATTTGCGGGATGAGGTTTCTTCCAATTTCAACGCGGCCGCGCGGGCTTCCAGGTACTTCCCTGTCCGCATCAGGAGATCGAATTTATAGTCCAGGATGTTTGGGGTTTCGCCAACGATCTGAGCAAGCTGTTCCAGACAGGCCAGCGCTTGGACAAAATCACCTGCATCGTACAAAGTGTTGATCTTTTGGATCAGGCTTTCTCTATCTAAAGGATTTTCGTTCATATTTTTCGGCTCCACCAGCATGGAGAAAAACCAGATATCGTGGTGAGATTAATTACTCCCGGCCACATTCATCTCGGGAATCAAGATGTATGGGGCATAGACATATGGTGGGTAGAAGAAGCTATAGTTCCAACGCCCTTCCTGGCTGATCGCAGCGACATCTTTGAGCAGATCGTAGACATTGCCGGCGATGGACAGGTCCTTGACGCGCCCGACGATCTCGCCCTTCTCGATCTTGAAGGCCAGGTCGATCGGGTTGGAGAAGATGCCCGAGAGCGTGTTGCCCATCCCCAATCCGAGCAGCGACTCGACTAGGATGCCTTCGTCGATAGACGCAATGATGTCCCTGAGAGGCGTCTGGCCGGGTTGGAGGACAAAGTTGCTGTATGAAATATCAGGCTGCGTGAACAGACTGCGGGCTGCATTGCCTGTCGATTCGGTTCCCGCCTGGGCA
>CAZRCR010000353.1:0-3473 GCA_964598615.1 uncultured Anaerolinea sp. | reverse complement strand
CAGCATCACCATCGACACCGACCTGCTGGTTTTCTTCGCGGCTCTGTTCATCGTCAGCGGGGCGATGGAAGTCAGCGGATTGACTGACCGTCTCTTCGACTTGACGCACTCCTGGTTGCAGGGAGGCGCGGCCAGCCTGTCGGCGGTGACGGTGGTGCTCTCGAACCTGATTTCCAACGTTCCGGCTGTGCTGCTGCTCAAGCCGCTCATTGCATCCTTCCCGGACCCGCGTCCGGCCTGGCTGACCCTGGCGGCTGCTTCCACTCTGGCCGGGAACCTGACCCTGCTTGGCTCGGTGGCGAATCTCATCGTGGCGGAAGTGGCCGCGCGGCGCAAGGTCAAATTGACATTCTGGGAGTACACCAAAGCGGGCATTCCCATCACCCTGATCTCGCTGGTGCTCGGCGTGCTCTGGCTGCAAGTGTTTGTTTGGTAGGTCACGTTTGTAACATGACCTACAACCTGCCTGCGGGAAAAACGTAAATCTATTCTGGAGGCACAAATGACTGTGATTGAGAACTCTCAAAAAGAGAATAAGAAAATCCCCTGGTATCTCTGGCCATTCTGGGCCATTTGGAAGCTGGTGGTGGGCATTGTCGCTGCGACCGGTCGGCTGGTGGCCGTCATTCTCGGCCTGGTCTTCCTCATCGTGGGTGTGGTGCTGACCGTCACCATCGTAGGCGCCATCGTGGGCATCCCATTCATCGTTTTTGGCTTACTGCTGATCGTGCGCGGACTGTTCTAGCCACTGAGCCTGTTACCGCGCTTTGCGGTTAAAGAACTGAAGCCACTCATCGACCTCTTCCGGGCTGAGAGTGGCTTCGTTCTTTGTTTTAACGGATTGCAAAGCCTGCGCTTTCGATATTTCCAACGCGAACTCTTCCGATGACATACTCTTTGCGTGGACGGCCCGCGCTGCGTTCGCCACGCGCCGGTCTGAGCTGACCACTGTCCAGTTGCGGGCCTGTTTTCCCAGTTTGGCAAGACGCGCCTCGATGGCGGAGTCGGCAGTGGCTCCCAGCCGGATGAAATGTGCGTTAATGGCTCCCAGTTTCCGGGTCCCGGCCTGACCGGCTGGTGCGCCATCGAAGTAGACCTCCACCTGGGCGCTGCGCAGGCGGCTGAATTCCTGCAGACGGGCAATGAGTTCCATTTCATCGTCCAGCGAGTCCAGGCGCAGTCCCAGTTTGGGGATCAAGTTATGGCCGTCGATCAGGTAGAGCATAGTGGTTCGATTTTACTGCGAAACAACGCTGCGATGCGTAGCGCATTTCGTAACGTGGGAATGAGGATGTTCTTCAATTTGCATGAACGATGGGACAGGTTAGAATGAATTGCCCTAATTCCCGTACTGTCGGAGAGGAAACACATGCCTGAAGCGATCCCGCAAGCGCAACAGACGACCACTCCCCCTGCCGCGGCCAGAAAAGGGCCGCGTGGGGAGGTTACGATCTATGCCACTTGGTGCAAGGGCTGTCACATCTGCGTCGAATTCTGCCCCCCCAAGGTGCTGGCGATGGATGCCGGTGAGGAACATCCGCGCATCGTTGCCCCGGAGAAATGCACCGCCTGTCACTTCTGTGACACCCACTGTCCCGACCTCGCCATCGTGGTCAGGAAGTTGGAGTAGGAGAACCCCATGGCTATAAAACTCATGCAAGGTAACGAAGCGATCGCCATGGGCGCTGTCGCCGCCGGCTGCCGTTTCTATGCCGGGTATCCCATCACCCCGTCCACCGAAGTGGCCGAGGTGCTTTCACGTGAACTGCCCAAAGTAGGCGGCAAGTTCATCCAAATGGAAGATGAGATCGCCAGCATGGCCGCCATCATCGGCGGGCGTGTGGGCGGACTCAAGTCCATGACCGCCACCAGCGGCCCCGGTTTCTCGCTCATGCAGGAGAACCTGGGTTATGCGGCCATTGCCGAGATCCCCTGCGTGGTGGTGGATGTGCAGCGTCTCGGACCGTCGACCGGGCAGCCCACCGCGGCTTCCCAGGGCGATGTGATGCAGGCCCGCTGGGGCACGCACGGCGATCACCCGATCATTGCCCTGGCCCCGATCTCCGTCCGCCAGTCGTTCGACCTGGCTGTGAAGGCGTTCGACCTTTCAGAGCGGTTCCGCACCCCGGTGCTGCTCATGACCGACGAGATCATCGGCCACATGCGCGAACCGGTGGAACTGCCCGATTTCAAGACTATCCAGGTCTTCGAGCACAACGTCACCGAGGCCCCCGAGACCTACAAGGCCTTCCGCAACACACCTGATGGTGTCCCGCCGCTGGTTCCGTTCGGCAAGGGCTACCGCTATCACATCACCGGTCTGTTGCACGATGAAGTGGGTTTCCCCACCCAGCGGCTCAACGAGATCGATCCCTGGATCGAGCGCGTCAACAACAAACTGGAAGACCACATCGACGAAATTGCCCTCTACGAGGAAGATTACCAGGACGGCGCGAAGGTAGCCCTGCTTTCCTACGGTTGCTCGGCGCGCACGGCGCGTCATGCCATGAAAGTGGCGCGGGCGAAGGGCCAAAAGGTGGACATGCTGACCCTGTTCACCCTGTGGCCTTTCCCTGAAAAGCAGGTGGAAGCCCTGGGCGAGCGTGTGGACAGGATCATTGTCCCGGAAATGAACCTTGGCCAGCTGGCTTACGAAGTGGAGCGCATGGTTGGGCGCAAGAAGGTCAAGCGTGTCGGCCTTGCCAACGGCGAGATGGTCACGCCGCAGATGGTTCTCGAAGCGATGGAGGCCTAGCCATGAGCGAACATCACCAACACATTCTGGACGCGGCCGCCCTGACTGCGGAAGATGCCTTGATCCCCAGCTCGAACTGGTTCGAACAGAGCGAAACACTCCAGAAACTGCGCAAGCACAAGAAGTTCCCCACCATCTGGTGCTCTGGCTGTGGCATTGGTGTGGTCATGGGGGCGCTCATTCGCGCCATTGACCACCTTGGCCTGGACAACGACCAGGTGGCATTGGTGGCCGGTATTGGCTGCACCGCCCGCATGCCGGTCTACATGGATTTCAATACCCTGCACACCACCCACGGGCGTGCCCTGGCCTTTGCCACGGGTCTCAAGATTGCCCGTCCCGACATGAAGGTCATTGCCATCATGGGCGATGGCGATGCCCTGGCCATCGGCGGCAATCACTTCATCCATGCCGCCCGCCGCAATCTGGGAATCACAGCCCTGGTGGTCAACAACTCCATCTACGGCATGACCGGCGGCCAGTACAGTCCGACCACACCCATTGGCGGGAAGGCTACCACGGCTCCCTATGGAAACGTCGAACCGCCGTTCCCGATCTGTGACCTGGCTGCTGCGGCAGGCGCAACCTACGTGGCCCGTTCGACCGTTTATCATGCCCTCGAACTGGACAAGTTCCTGGCCGAAGCCAGTGCCAAGGATGGCTGTAGCGTGGTTGAGGCCGTATCCTACTGTCACACCACTTACGGACGCCTCAACAA
>CAZRCR010000352.1:0-3476 GCA_964598615.1 uncultured Anaerolinea sp. | reverse complement strand
GAAAACCAAACAGACACCCTATCAAGTAAGGTGTCTGTCCAGCTAAGCCACAGGGGGGCTTTCTTAATCGTGTCTATTCTACAGGGTTCAGTTCAGAAAGGCGGGAGTTTTGTGTTTCAACGGGGTTATTACAACCGCCCCTGCATTGACCACGGGCCGGTCCATGTGATGGTCACCGGGCGGATCTGGCTGAACAAATTCTCTTCGGTTTCCACAAAGACCAGCTTGTTGGTCGGTGTGCGGCCGCGCCAGCGTCCCTTGACCTTTTCCTCGAAGAGCACATCCACTTTTTGGCCGAGCAGTTTGGCATTGATCTCGCCGACCACCTTCTCTTGCAAATCTTCCAGCATGCGGAAGCGGCGCATCTTCTCTTCTTCTGGAACGTCATCTGTCATGTTACGTTCTGAGACGGTCCCTGCGCGGGGAGAATAACGCGCCAGATGCGCCGAATCCAGACGCAAGTCTTCCAGAACGCGGTAAGTTTCCATGAATTGGGCCTCGGTCTCGCCGGGGAAGCCAACGATGATGTCGGTGGCAATCGAACAGCCGGGGATGTGGGCGCGGATCTTTTCCACAATGCGGCGGTAATCTTCCTGAGTGTAGCCGCGGCGCATGTTCTGCAGCACCTTGTCATCGCCGGCCTGGATGGGGATCTCGATATGCGGCATGACTTTGGGCAGCGCTGCCACTGTGTCCATCATATCCTCGGTGAAATAGTTGGGATGCGACGTCAGGAAGCGGATGCGTTCCAGACCTTCGATCTGGTTCAGCATCTTGAGCAGACCGGCCAGACTGGGACCTTCGGGAATATCTTTGCCGTATCTGTCGACGATCTGCCCAAGCAGGGTTACTTCCTTCACGCCCTGTGCGGCGAGCGCACGGACCTCGGTCTCGATCTCTGCAGCGGAACGTGACCGTTCTGCTCCGCGTTTGGACGGGATGATGCAGAATGTGCAAGCATGTGAGCAGCCCAACACCACCGGTACATGGACGGATACCGTCCGTCCGCGCTCGTGGGCGGGGAGGATGCCATCGTCGAGAGCGGCAGACAGGTCTGAGGTCCGGGCGGATTCGAGGGCCTGGGCCTCGCCCTGGGTCAGGAACGAGACCAGCGGTCCAGGGTCCGAAGGCGGCGAGAACACGTCCACATACGGGAAGCGGGCGCGCAGTTTCTCATCGTTACGGATGCCTACCAGGCAGCCCATCAGGTTGACGATCAGTTCTGGCCGTCTGGCCTTGAGCGGTTTCAGCGAGTTGAGCCGCCCGTAGGCCTTGTCTTCGGCGGATTGGCGCACGACGCAGGTGTTGAGGACGATCACATCGGCTTCTTCAGCCTTACCGGTAAATTGATAGCCGAGGCGCTCAAGAGCCGAGCCGACCCGCTGGGAGTCGGCCACGTTCATCTGGCAGCCTTCGGTCCACACATGGTATTTTTTCATAGCCTGCGAATTATACCAACGTTGTCGTGATTCAAGATTGTTCTTGTGGAGTGGGGAAGTTATGGTAAAATCGCCTCCGCCCGGAGGGATGGCCGAGTGGTTTAAGGCAACTGACTTGAAATCAGTCGTGGCCGCAAGGTCACCGGGGGTTCGAATCCCTCTCCCTCCGCCTTAGCCATACTCCGGGAACAAGCACCTGGGGAGGTGCCAGAGAGGCCGATTGGGCTCGCCTGCTAAGTGAGTGCTGGGACCTAAACCTCAGCCGCGGGTTCGAATCCCGCCCTCCCCGCCAGAAGACGCTCTCATTTTTTGAGGGCGTCTGTTCTTTTCAGCCACAGATCCCCGAAAGGAGAGCGCCTTTGAATTCCGTTCTTTCTTACAGAAGATATGGTTATCCTTAAATTCGGCATGATTCATGGTCCGTTTTTCTCCATCATTCCCAGAAAAACTTTGACCATATTTGGATCGAACAGGATCCCGGCCTGCCGGCGAATATATACCAATGCGGCCTCCCGGGACCAGGCTCGCCGGTAGGGACGCGGCGTCTGGAGCGCGTCGTATACGTCTACCAAACCCACGATGCGCGCTGCAAGGGGAATTTGTTCTCCACACAACTCATAGGGATAGCCGCTCCCGTCCCAGCGTTCGTGGTGGTAGCGGGGGATGTCCAGCGCCGGGCCGAGTTGCTGGAGACATGCCAGCATCTGGTATGACACGGCCGGATAATTGCGAATGATCCTCCATTCTGCTTCATCCAGATGCCCCGGTTTGTTGATGATGGCCTCGGGAATACTTACCTTGCCAATATCGTGGAGCAGGGCGCCGCGGCGGTAATGGATCAGTTCGTTTTCTTTTACCCGCATGGCTTGGGCCAAGCGGATGCTCAAATCCACCACCCGGAAAGTGTGCTCACGGCTTTCTCTCCCACTTGCTTCGAGGAACTGCGCCCAAGTCTCGATGGCAGTGTCATAGGCCAGGGTCAATTCTGCATTGCTGCGTTGAAGTTCCTGAAAGAGCGATGCACTGTCGATGGCAACTGCGGCCTGACCAGCCAGGGTGGCGAGGAATTCCACCCATTCCTCGTCGGGCGCGGAAAGAGACCGCTGGTAGATTTCCATTACCCCTTTCACCTGCCCCTTGGCGATGAGCGTCACCGCATGATAGCTTGCAAACCGTTCCTGCATGAAGTTGGGTGTAGAGTGGAAGGCCTCCAACTGGCTTTCCAGATCGGGGATGCTGACCGTGCGTCGTTCGAGAGCGGCTGTCCCGGCGAAGCCCTGTCCGAGCATGACGGGGACATGATGCAGGCTGTGTGTTCGGAATCCAAGGCCAGCTGCATATTCCAAGAGGTGGGTGAGAGGATTGAATAAGAGAATATCAGCCGCGTCTGCGCCCAGTTGGCTGATGACCTGGCGCAGGATGACCGAAAGAGTCACATTCAAATCGAAACTGGCTGTAATGGCTGCATCAATGGAGTGCAAGGCCGACATGCGCCGTAACTGGCGCTGGATCTGGGCAGTGGCCTTGACCCGGCCGGAGATGTCACGAATGATGGCGATGGCTCCCCGTCTCTCGTTGGGAACGATATGGGCCTCGAACCAGCGTTCAACGTTCTGAACCTCCATCCGGTATTCAATCGAAACGACCTGACCCAGGTTGAGTGCGTCGGCCAATCCGCGTTCGAGTTGAAGCCCGGTTTCCGGCGGAAGGATCTCTGCCAGGGTCCGGCCCATGAATTGTTCGGGCGACAGGTACAGGTTGGCCATTCTCCCGACACGATAGCCGATGATGCGGCCTTTTTCGTCCAGGCTGAAAAGCAGGTCTGGAAAGACTCTAAAGATTGCATCCAACAGCTCTGCCGGGGTTGCTGAGAGCTGTTTTAGGGATGAGTTTTTGGAGTTTAAATTCGTTTCCATGATATTTCAATATCGGTTAACAGGCGACGCGGGCGCAACGATTCCCCTGAATCGTTGCGCCCCTTTCCCCGCGCCATCCGGAAGCGCTTACCGTCCGTAGAATTCCAAAGACGGAGCGTGT
>CAZRCR010000351.1:0-3522 GCA_964598615.1 uncultured Anaerolinea sp. | reverse complement strand
GACAGGCGGGAGGCAATTTCGGGATTGTTCAGGCCGCGGGCGATGAGACGCAGGACGTCCACCTCGCGCTCGGTCAGTTTTTTGGTGAGCAGTGTTTCGGGCTGGACCTGTTTACTGGCGACCTGGTCGAGCAGTTTCCCCGCCACTCCGGGGTCAACGAAGGACTTGCCAGCCAGGGTGCCGCGGATGGCGCGCACGATCTCTTCGCGCGGGGTGTCTTTGAGCAGGTAGCCGGAGGCCCCGGCGCGGATCGCGTCGAAGACCCATTGCTCGTCGTCGTAAGTGGTCAGCACCAGGATTTTGATCTCAGGGAAATGCGCCCGGATCTGACGGGTGGCCTCGATGCCGTTCGTGCCGGGCATTTTCAGGTCCATCAACACCAGGTCGGGTTTTTTCGTCCCGGCCAATTCCACGGCTTCGGCCCCGTCACAGGCAGTGCCAACCACGTCGAAGTCGCGTTCCAGTTTCAGGAGCAATTCCATCCCGTCGCGGACGACGGCCTGGTCATCGCAGATCAGAATCTTCATAGCGCTGCTCCGATCGTGAGGGTAACGGTTGTGCCATCGCCGGGATTGCTGTCCACGCTCAGGGTGCCGCCGGCGATCTCAGCTCGTTCACGCATCCCCATCAGCCCAAAGTGACCGGCTTTCTCGGCCCGGGCCGGGTCGAACCCTTTGCCGTCATCGCGAACTGTCAGCATAATGGACTGGCTTTCGAGCGCCAGGTTCACGGTCAGGTGTTTGGCTCCGGCATGGGCAAGCGCGTTTTCGATGGATTCCTGGGCGATCCGGTAGATACACTGCTCCACATCCGGGGAGAGATACGGGAGCGGGTCGGGCAGGGCCAGTTCCAGGTCCAGGCTGCCGCGTTTCGCGGCCGATTCGGCAAGTTGACGGAGCGCCAAGCGCAGTCCCATCTCTTCGAGCGGGGTGGCGCGCAGTGACTTGAGCGCCCGGCGGGTTTCTTCGAGACCGGAACGGGTGGCGGTCAATGACTGGTCGAGCAGTTCACGGGACTTTTGGTTGTCCACGCTCCAGTACGCCTTGACCGTTTCGAGTTGCACAGAGAGGGCGGTCAGGGAGTGGGCCAGGGTATCGTGCAGTTCGTGGGCCATGCGGTTGCGCTCGCGGCTGACGGTGAGACTTTCGAGGGTGCTGGCATAGTGGGTAAGACGGGCGTTGGCGTCGGCCAGGGATCTCTGCTGGAGACGCAGACGATTGATCAGCTGGCTGAAGAATGTGCCCACCACCATAAAACTGACGGTACGCACCAGCGCCAGTACGATGAACATGTCCACCGAGCGGAAACTCGTGGGAGAGAACTCATGCGGGGTGGAAGGCGGCGGGGCAACAGAAACGAATACGATCAATGGTGAAACAAAGATGACCAGGAAAAGTTCGAGCAGAACCGTCAAGCCGCTGAACACGATCACGCCCGCCAGTCCATATTGCCAGGCCGTAATGACCAACGCCACGAATAACACGGGTAACTGGCGCAGGGCCATCCCTTCGGGGCTGAACATCGGGCCACTCTGGAAGCCGGAAAGCATGAGACTGTTCATCACCAGCGGCAGGCCGACGATCCAGGCCAGCGCCAGGGGAAGATAAGCCTTCTTCAACCAGCGTTCCAGTGCGCTCCAGTAAGCCAGCCCCAGGAAAACCAGGGCGGCGAGACCGTTCACAAGATAGTAAAACTCCATGTGCTGGAAAGCCTGGTAGATGATCCAGTCGATCAACATCAGGGCCGCCAGGTAACCCAGCCAGAGCCATCCGGCAGTGCGCAACAGGCGTTGGAGTTCGGGGTCGGTACTTGATTTTGGCATAACGCTATCATATCACGGAGGGACAGGCGCGCCACCTGCTGCCTGTCATGGATTCCCCCACCCACCCATGACCGCTGTCATGGGTGGGCAGAGCAAATCGTGACGGCGGACACTTCGATAGTGCCTTGCAAAGGGCTACACTGGGGGCGTAAAGAACAGGAACTCAAAGGAACCGCCATGACCAAGAACAAAGTTTTCTACCTGTTACTCATCCTCTTCCTGACCGGCAGTTCGGCCCTGGCCGGCTCGGCTGTGGGCGGGCTGGTTGTCTACCAGGCCCTGCGCGTCGACCAGGTTGCCAGCACGGCCAACACCGCCCCGGCAGTGGCGCCGATCACGAACACCAGCGAGACCAGTGAAACCCTGCTGGTCAACTCCACGGATGTGGAAACAGCGGTCACGAACGCCGCCCAGACCGTCGGTCCGGCCGTCGTGACCGTGGTGGGCACCGTGCTGACGCAGAGCAGCAGTCCGTTCTCCCGGCAGGTTAGCGAGTCCACGGTCAGCGGCAGCGGTGTGTTCATCTCGTCTGACGGCTACATCCTGACGAACAACCATGTGGTGGAAGACACCCAGTCCCTTTACATCATCCTCGCCGATGGCACCCAGCAGGATGCCGTCATCGTGGGCATAGACATTTACTCGGATATTGCCGTGCTGAAAACAGAAGGCGAAGTGCCCGCGGTAGCAACCCTGGGCAACTCCGACCTGCTCACCCCCGGTGAGACGGTCATCGCCATCGGATCCCCACTGGGCGATTTCATGAACACCGTAACCGTGGGCGTGGTCAGCGCCACCGGGCGCTCGCTCGACACCGGTGAGGGCTACCAGATCGAAGGTCTGGTGCAGACCGACGCGGCCATCAATCAGGGCAACTCCGGCGGCCCGCTCGTCAACCTGGCCGGAGAAGTGATCGGCATCAACACCTATATCGTCCGCAGCACAGGCACCGGCACCGTGGCCGAGGGACTGGGCTTCTCGATCCCGTCCAACACGGCGGCGGCCATTGCCGAACAGATCATCGCCACCGGCTATTTCTCCCGCCCCTATCTGGGCGTGACCGTCCAGTCCATTACACCGGAAATCGCTTCCGCCTACCGTCTGCCAGTGGAATACGGCGCCTACGTGACCAGCGTGCAGTCTGGCAGCCCGGCAGACGAATCCGGCCTGCAGGTGGGCGATATCATCACCAGTGTGGGCGGCACCGCCATCGACGAGACCCACTCCTACTTCAACATTCTGTTCACCTACAGCCCCGGTGACAGCCTGAGCGTGGACTTCGTCCGCAACCGCCAGACCCGGCAAGTGGAAGTCACCCTGGTTGCATCGACCACCGAATAGCATTTCTCTCCTCCTCTTCTCCTCCTTTTGAAACTGGAATCCCTCGCCCTGTGCGGGGGATTTCAGTTTACCGAGAAGTTCATCAGGAAAACAAGGGCGGAGTGCGGCGCACCATACGGATGGGGATGTTCCGTTGGGTGGGTAAATCTCCGGGGAAGATTGTCCCATCGAAACTGGTGCGACGCACTTCTGCTCTACCCCATGACAGCAGTCATGGGTACCGGCGGCAAATCATGATTGGGGACACTGTTAACAATCGGTTAAAGAAAATACACTGGGGCATGAAAGGAAGCCCATGCCCAATCTCAGTCACACCATCCGCCGTTTCAACCGTTTCGAGCTGAATTACCTAGATCGGT
>CAZRCR010000350.1:0-3534 GCA_964598615.1 uncultured Anaerolinea sp. | reverse complement strand
ACCAGCGCAGCCTTGCTGTCCGAACCGACAGTCAGCACCAGCGGATCAATGATCACATCCTCAGCAGGAATGCCCAACCTGGCGGCCTTCTCCAGAATTTTCTCGGCTACAGCAACACGCTCCTCGGCAGTTTTGGGAATGCCATTATCATCCATCGTCAGGCCAATGACCGCCGCGCCGCGCTCCTTGACCAGCGGCAGGACGGTTTCCAGTTTCTTCGTCTCACCGCTGACAGAGTTGACCAGCGGTTTGCCCGGCGCGGCAGCCAGACCGGCAGCCAGAACTTCGGGATTGGCCGAGTCTAGGCACAGGGGCAGGTCAGTGACGGATGCGACCAGTTCCACAACCTGTTTGACGACAGTAACCTCGTCAATGCCGGGCACACCCACGTTCACATCGAGCACGTCCGCACCCCATGCAGCCTGGTCGAGCGCCAGCTGGCGGATGTAATCCAGGTTACCTTCGGTCAGCGCAGCGGCCAGTTTCTTGCGCCCGGTGGGGTTGATCTTTTCACCGATCATAACGAACGGGCGATCAATGCCGATGATCAGTTCTTTGGTGGCAGATTTCAAGATCGTATGCATAAAAACTCCTCTTTTCCTTTTTCATCACAAAGATCACAAAGGGGTTCCCTTCGTGTGCCCTGATATCCGTAATGTTTAGATGCCTTTCCCTTCCAAGAACCGTAAAGCCGATTCCGCAAACATCGCCGCGCCGATGGGCAGGCAGTCCTCGTCGATATCGAAGTTCGGGTTATGCAGGCCGGTTACAGGTCCAGCACTGTGCGTGCCGAGGGCAAACATGGTGCCGGGAACGATGTCCATGAAACAACCGAAATCCTCCGCACCCAGATCCTTGCGCCAGGGCAGAACATTCCCCGCCCCGAGAAGGACGCGTCCCGCATCCTCCACCAAAGCAGTGATAACGGGATGATTGACCATCGGCGGCGTTCCGATCTCGAATTTTAATTCATAATTGCCGCCCAGGGTACGGGCAACATCGAAAGCGCGCCGTATTTCAGCGTGGATGAGTTCCTGCACGGATTTTTCGGTATAGCGCAGGGTTCCAGTCAATTTGACCCGCTCGGGGATAACGTTCTCCACCTGCCCACCATGCAACGACCCGATACTGACCACTGCGGGTTGAAACGGATGGGTGCGACGCGAAACGATCCCATTCAAGGCATTGATGACCTGGGCCGTCAGGAAAAACGGATCAACCGTCTCGTGCGGGTATGCACCATGACCACCGCGCCCGATAATTTCGGCAAACCACGAATTCACCCCGCCGGAGGCCGGGCCGACCTCGGTGCGGATCGCACCGCAGGGTGTGGACGGTTCGACATGCAAAGCCAGGATGGCATCCACGCCGTCGAGCACACCATCAGCGATCATGCGTGGTGCACCCGAGACACCTTCATCATCCCCAACTTCCTCGGACGGCTGGAACAAGAAGCGCACCGAACCGGGAAACTGTTCGCGCGAAAGAAGCAGGGTCGCCCCAAGAGCACAGGCGATGTGGGCATCGTGTCCGCAGGCATGCATTACGCCGGGAATTTGTGAGGCGTACGGGGCGCCGGCACATTCCTGCAGCGGGAGGGCGTCCATGTCAGCCCGGATGGCGATACGCGGCGAGCCGGACCCCAGGTCGGCCATCACACCCGTCCGCCCGACACCGCGCCGGACGCGATAGCCGAAGCCTTCCATGAGTTCGGCAACCTTCGCCGCGGTGCGCGTTTCCTGGAAGCCGAGTTCGGGATGCATGTGGAAGTCCCGCCGCCAGGCGGAGAGTTGAGGTTGGATGGCTTTGGCTCTAACAAGCATGAAAACACCTTTCCCGCAGGGGCAGGGTTGCTCCCTGCCCGGAACACAGGCACCGGACGACCATAAAGGGTGCCCCTACGCCAATTCGCGTTCCGCAGCAGAGAGCAGCGCATCCAACTCGCGCTCCTGGGTGATTTCCAGCGGCGGGACGGTATGCTCGCGCAGGATTCTTTCGGCTTCAGCTTGGGCACGCTCCACCACGCCGGTCCGCCCGCCATCGGCCCAACTTTCCCATGAGCCACGCTCGGCCAGTTTGGTGATGGACACTTCCCCGGCGCGCAACCATTTCATCGTATGCTTCTGCGACAGGAAATTGCGCGTGGACGACATCGCCGCGGCAACCACGTCCACCGCTTCGGGGTCCGCGCCGATCCCTTTACGGACCCGGTAAATGCTCCCGGCGAACTCGTTATCAGCCACCATCTGGGCATACGAACCCATCACCCCGGCTTCCATCTCGCCGATGCCGGAGAGTTCGTCCGCACCTGCCAGCGCCGGGAGGACGGCGTTCAGGGCGCGTTCGAAGCCGTTCTGGGCGTCGAGGCTGTGGGCATTGGTCGAGAACCCGTACACATTGACCGGAAGTCCGTAGCGGTGACCGACCGTCACCGTGGCAGCAGAAGCCATTCCCATCTCCACACCACCCCAGACCGAAATCCCGGTACGTGGCTCCATCATCGCCAGCCGTCCACAGTAGATGATCGGCAAACCCGGCCTGACCAGTTGGGCCAACACCAACGCAGCCAACACCTCGGCATTCTGCTGGGTCACCGCGCCGGAGATGGAGAACGGAGCGGTTGTCCCCGCGGTAGGACAGGGCAACGGCGCAAAGGCGATATTGTGACTGGCGATCTCGATGATGGCAGCAGCTTCGTGATCGGGGAAGGTCAGCGGGCTGACGGGTGAAAGGGCCAGGGTCAGTGTTTCCGGTGCAGGGCCAAGCACTTCAGCCATTCGAACCGCATAGCGCACTTCCGCAGGGAACTGCACGCCGGGTCCCTGCACAGCTTTGACCGTGTTGGGCAAGGCATGACGGTACATTGCCAGCGACATGATCCCACCGGGCACATCCGTGGGCGTGAAGAAGGGCGTAATGGTGTGACAATTCTCCAGCGCGTCGAGCAGACGGGTGGCATCGCACACATCCTGCAGTGTAGCCTGTCGGCGGGTGGAGGTTTTCGGATCGAAGACCTGCGGCGCGCCGCCCAGGTTGTGGAAGTAGAGCGCCCCATCGCCAAGATCTTTCGTCGCTCCGCCACGGCCCCGGATCGAGGTCCGCTTCCCGGCACTGACGATGCAGGCTTCCACCAGTTCGGGCGGGAGCAGGACGCGGTTCCCATCCTGCCGCGCTCCGGCTGCAGTCAAAATGTCCACAGCACGCGGTTCGGTCAGGATCACTCCGGTCTCGGCCAGGATACGCAAAGTAGCCTGGTGAATGAATTCGATATCAGACTCGCTGAGAAAAGGAAAATAGGACATGGTGTCTCCTCGGAAAGCAGATTCAGGACCGCGTGCCTTCCAGATATTTTACAAGGAAATTCATCCGGCGTCGTTCAGAATCAAGCACATTCTCCATTTTCAAGAAAATATGGCCTTCATCCTCATAAATGACCAGATCGGAAACTTTGCCCATGCGCTGGAGTTCGGCATGGGCCGCCACCGAATCGCTGATCGGGCAGCGGGCATCCTTGCGTCCGCAGATGAGTTGCAG
>CAZRCR010000349.1:0-3537 GCA_964598615.1 uncultured Anaerolinea sp. | reverse complement strand
TCGGGTGTGCGTCACTATTTTGCGGGATGTCCATCATCCAATCTTCCACATCAGAGCGCGCCCATGCAGGCAGTTGAGGAACAGCCAAACCCACAAAAACAACATAGAGAACAGCGAAGAACAGCCCGCAAACGATCGGGATCGCCATTACCCCAAGCATCAACTTGCCGAAATTCTTACCCATTTCAAAGCACCCGGCCCATTTTGTCGAGTTGTATCATCCCCTGCTCCCCAGCCTGCAGGCCCATTGAAGTCTCGATGGATAAGCCATTGACGACAGATCTCCACGAGAGCCAGTAGGAAAGACCGGAACCGACAATGACCGGCAAGAGATACCAGGGCTGGGCAGCGTACATGCGACCAGCCTCCGGGGTAAACAGACTCATAACCACCAAAACGGCCGGAGGAAAAATTGCCAGAAACTTTGATTGCCAGGCTATACCTTTTGCAGCCGCCCGGGCTCGGCCAATAATCTCCACCACGTCGGACAATGTTGCCCTGAGTTTCGATACCAGTTCTGTAATGCTGATACGCGTCTCGACCGAGGCCAATAAACAAGTGGCCACTATGTCTACGGCGGGGTTATCCCATGCCTGTGTCCACGCCCTGATAGCGCCTCCTTGCTGGTCTGCCGGCGCAGATTGCAGCCTGGTCACAAGATCGCCAAGCACAACGCGACCATTAGCGCCAACTGCGTTGGCTGCCTCGGCCAAAGATTCTTGCAGGTTCTTTCCCTGGGCAAGCAACGTTTCTACAACCCCCATGCCTCGGAGTATGTCTTTGGCCTGTTGCAACCGAAACTCTTGGCGCCGGTCCGAAATCCCGCCATAGTAAAGCAGACCGCCAGTTATGCCAAAGACAACGGCAGCCACACCTCCCAGGAATAAACCAGCCAGGAAACCACCAAACACCCAGGCCAGGAGGCCAAAGAGCAACTGGTTGAACGCCAATCCCGTTCCGGACTGGAGAGCAAACCGTTCAGGGTCAAATCTTTTCCGAGGAGTCGCAATCCCCATCTGACGAGCCATGGCCGCTTCTCCAGCCGTACGCCTCCATCCCAAAATGATGGGAATGGAAGCCAGGGACAGCGCAGCAATAAGCGAAAAGACGAAAGACATATTTACCTCTCTACGGAACCTGGAACAAGAACTTCATCCAGCGGCCCATCTGTTCTGTACCGCCTTGTGTGAGCCAATAGATAAAGTAAACACCAACCACGGCAAGGAACACTGTTACCAAACGATAAACACCGACCTCTTCCCATGCAAAAGAGATTGGCCGATACTTCGTTCCTGCCAATGGTGGCGAAGCAACTTGATTGGTCTGAGATAAATCCGGCGGCGACATCAATGGAACAGACGACACCTGCGAAGCAGGCAGCACCATCACTTCCGGACGCGCAGGTTCTGGTTGCTCCTGGTGCTGACTTCGATACGAGAACTTTTGAGGTCTTGCTGAGCGTTTTAACCTGCGGCCCATGAACTCCTCGAGAGTTACTTTGTCGGGCCCAAAACGCATTAGCGCGACGACCATGAAGATCACCAGGATAAGCAAACCTACAACAATGCGCACCGGAAACGGCCACTTGAATAGTAAGCACAGGACCGTCAGAAACGCTCCTGCGCCAATAATGCCAAGATCCCTGTCGTTTATGTTCATGGGATACCAGGTAACTAAAATGGCGCTGCCGGAGTAAGACTCTTCATCAAGTCTGCCAGTTGTGGAACCGCCACAAACGAAATGACGACCAGCAGCACAATACCAACGATGCCGATCACAGCGACCGTGGTTTCTTTGCTACCACCGATCAGCATGCCGCCTGCCCCTCTCAGAACAGAAATGATCATTCCCAGGGTGGCAGCAATGATGATCAGGCCGATTGCTACGCCCCAGAAATCACGGGCAAGGCTCGTGATGATCTCCATGACCGGAGCGAACACCCCTCCATCGCCCGGGGGGTTCTCGCCATCGTACAACCCGGAGGCGAACAGGATGGCCTTGAAGATGGCCGGACGAAACGCTACTGAAGCAAGAAACACAGACATTGGAAACCTCCTATCAAAATTAGTAGCAAACACCAAGAAACATAGCTGCCAGCGGGATAACAACGCCAGCGAGCAGCATACCAAACAAGGCTTCGATGGCCTCAACCAAGGCCTGCGATATTTCCGCCGATCCCCCAATCGCTGCGCCACCCAAAGTTTTAGCGAACGAGATTAGCATCCGAACACTCACAATCGCAGCAATCAGCCCAGAAGCAAACATACCCAATTCTGATATTGGTCCACAACCTGGGCTGCTGGGAACAGCAGTGGAAACCGCCGCAACGATCGGCGGGATGCCCAAAAAAGCAATAAGGACAAGGGCCAATATTGCAACAATGGATGAGATACTTTCATATACCCAAAATTTTGCGCCCAGCGTAGACGCGCCTAGCGTCTTCAAAACCTGCACTAGCATACCCAGTGCCGCGATAGTAACCATAAAGATCGTAAGCGATACCCATGCCTGCCTGAGCACACTAAGAATGATCTGGAGAGCATTATTCATAAAGATTACCTTCCATCATGATTTATAAACTCATCTTCGATGGCGGGATAAAAACGACTTCCCCAAAAATCCATTGGCCAAGAACGTACCGCTGCCGTTCGGTCCTTCAACGCATGTATAGTTAAATTGACACACCCACAAGAACGAGGATCCCCGTCCTTTTTCATGTAAAATACCCGGTCCGCCTCATACGGCACCCGCTCATCACCGAACAAGTCTTCCAGACCTGGAAGAGATTTGGTGAAACTCTCTGACTTGAGAGCCGCTGCCGAAATCACAGCCCAGCCATGCTTTTTGGCTATCCCACGCAATGCAGCAGCAGCCTCCCCGCTACGAAACTCTACCGGCACCATCCCGGTCAAGCCGACAACCGGGATCACATTCAAGTAATCCACAGCAACAATCGCCGGCCCCTTATCCGGGAAACCATAAGTTTTTAATAAAGCGTCCTCGATGCCACGTACCGTATCTTCCCTGTAATCGGTTGCCATGAGCACTGCCGCGCTACAAGCCGCCAACTGTTGCTCGGCATCAGCCTCAGCAACTTCATCGTGCGCCCCGCCAATCATAGCATTCGCCTGGCGGCGAAGTCGGAATTTCAACTCTTCTTCGGTATGTTCATAACATGCCAACGCCGAAGGTATCCCGCTCGCCGCTGCCTCAAAGATAATTCTTAGAAGCAATGATGTTTTGCCAGCACCAGGCGACGCGGGCGGCAGGCGGCGAACAGCGAGGCATCGTGGGTGGTGACCAGCACCGTCACGCCGGCTTCGTTGAACGAGCGGAACAGATCGGCGATGTCGGCCGCATAAGCCGGATCGAGGTGCGCGGTGGGCTCGTCGGCGATCAGGATCGACGGCCGGTTGACGATGGCGCGCGCGATCGCCACCCGCTGCTGCTCACCACCCGACAGGCCGGCAGGCATCTCCTTGCCACGCCCGTCGAGACCCACGCGCTCCAGCGCGGCAGCCACACGCCGGGCCGCAT
>CAZRCR010000348.1:0-3556 GCA_964598615.1 uncultured Anaerolinea sp. | reverse complement strand
CCGCTGGTGCCGCAGAGCGTCACGCCCGATCCGCCGAGGTACTCGTCGGCCACGCGAGCAGGCATCTGCCCGACCCGCAACTGGGTGATGACGTACGACGCGCCGCTGATGGCCTCACGCTGGTTTGTGGAGAGCACTACTTTGAAGGGGTTGCCCCTGGCGGCCACCATGCGCTGGGCAAACCCGCCGACGATGTTCAGGCGTTCAGCGTCGATGTCCATCAGCCAGAGTTCGGTGAGCGGCAGGCGGTCGATGCGTGCCAGGAAGCCGTTCACAAGTTCGGGCGTATAGGTTGAGCCTCCGCCGATGACAGTGATCTTCATACTCCTCATCCTTTCTCGACACGAAGGCGCGGTCTGCAAAGATTTCTTCGTGTATCTTGGGGGTTCGTGATATTAGATTTTTTCCACTTTGCCGGTCTGGCTGGACCTGTAAGCCGCATCGACCACTTTCATGTTGGCCCACCCCTCTGCGCCGCCCGGAATGGGTGTGCTGTTCGTGCGGATGCACTCTAGGAAGCAGGCCATCTGGCGGTCGTACATGGCTTGCGGAGCGTGGTTGGGGCGCGGAAAATCGAATCCAGGATCTAGCAGGTCGATCTTTTGCTCGGCGCGGTTGGTCACTTCCACCCGCGTGGGATAGAGGGACGCAAACCCATCCGTGCCATATAACTGTACCGATGCCTCGGGCCCATCCGAGTGGGGTTGCCACCAGCCTGACTCCAGGTAGGATACTGTCCCGTTATCCCACTCGACCAGGAGGATACCGGTATCATCTACATCGTAGTTGCCATAGTGAGTGCCGATCCTGGCGTAGACCGAGACCGGCTGTGGGTCGCCGAGCAGGAAGCGGGCGGTATCCAGGGCGTGGATGCCCATGTCAGCCATTGCTCCGCCTCCCGCCAGTTCTTTTTGCGTGAACCAGCCGCCCGGTCCCCAGTGGACGTGCACGCCATAACTCTTTGTGCGGACCAGCCTGCCGATCTTCGAAGCATTTTCCTTTAACCACAGTGCTTCTTCGTCGAAACGCCAGCAGTGGGCCACCATCAAGATTGCGCCGCTTTTCTGGCTGGCGGCTGTCATCCTGGCGCACTCGGCAGCGTTCATTGCCATCGGCTTTTCGACCATCACGTGAACCCCCGCATCCAACGCAGTGATGGTCTGGGCCGCGTGCAGATAGTTGGGAGTCGAGACCACCAGCGCGTCCATCCTGCCATCTTTGAGCAATGTTTCCACGTCCAGGTACTGGCGCGGAATACCGAACTCGGCGGCAAATTTCTCCATCGACTCTGGCTTGTGGTTGACCACTGCTGCCAACTCCGCCCCGGCCTTTTTGGCGGCAATTGCATGGATCTTGTTGATGTAACCGGTCCCGGCAAAAGCGATCCGAAGGGTCATGGCTATCTCCAGAACTGCGGCAGATATTCCTTGTATTCGGTCAGATAGGCATCCAGTACTTGTTTTGCGGTTTCGATGTCGGTGATGACCGGGTCGAGCAGGAGGCACTGCAGGGCTTTTTCGCGCGAACCTTCCACGGCCGCGTCCACGCTCAGCTGGGCGACGGTTGTTTCGCGGCGCAGGAGTTCGGCCACCGGCTCGGGGAACGCACCCACATGGACCGGATGGATGCCCACCCCGTCCACCACCACAGGGGTTTCCACGGTCGCGCCGGGCGGCAGGTTGGTGATTTGCCCTTCGTTGGGCAGGTTGGCGGCCAGGTGGTAGTGCGTCCCGGCTCCGGCGATATTCTCGATCATCTCCAGTGCGCCTTCCGAATCGGCATCTTCCATGCCTTCGATGGTGGCTTCTCCGTCGGCCATGCGGCGATGACGGTCGTGCTGGAACTCGCGCACGGCTGTGTTCAAGTCCCAGTCATACAGGCGCAGGTTGTACTTGTCCCAAGGTTGGGTGACCGGGTTGGTGACCCACGGCAGGTACTCGCACAGGTGCGTGTCGCCGGGGACGGGGAACAGGCCAAAGGCCTCGAAAACGCGCCGGGTGAGTGGCTCGAAGGCCGGGTCCAGTTCCAGGAAGCGTTTGCGGAAAAGCGGGTAGAGATCCTCGCCAGTCTGCCGGTCGCGGATTGAGAGGATCCATGAGAAGTGATTCAACCCGGCTGCGCGGATATCCACGCGTGGCACGATCTGTTCGCGCACGCGTCCATGCAAGGGCGCTTGCGTGATCCCGGCATGCATGCCTTCGATACCGTCCGGCACTTCGATGCCCAGGTCTTTGGCGAGCGCGATGCCGACCATGGTGTAGCCGATGAAGATCTGGTGGCACAGGCCCACAGCCTTGATCCTGGTGTGGCGGTTGACCGTGTCGCAGATACGGATCATCGGATTGGTGTAATTGACGAACCAGGCGTCCGGGCAGGCCTGTTCCATGTCTCGTGCGATTTCCAGAACGGGGCCGACGTTGCGGGCGGCGTGGGCCAGGCCGCCGGGGCCGCCGTTCTCAGCATACGGCTGCCGGACCCCGAACTGGAGCGGGATCTCGAAATCGCGTTTCCACAGACCTTCGCGTGCCCCCACCTCGATGGCCGAGACCACGAATTTGGTGTCGCTGTTCAGGGCATCCTTATGGTCGGTATAAGCATCCACTTTGATACCCGCTTTCCATTCACGGTCCAGCCGTTCCGCGAGGCGTTTGACGGTATCGAGCGTTTCGGGGCTGCGGTCCACAAGAGCCAGGGTGGAGCCGCTCAGTTTCTTGGAGCGCATGAGCGCGGCCAGAGTATTTTCTCCGAACGAGGCGCTGCCTGCGCCGATGACAACGATACGGGTGGGAAGGGTCATGAAGTTACTCCGTCAGATCGTAGGTCTGGCCGTCGTAGTCGCCGGTCAGGTGGAGCGTGCCGTCATCCTGGCGCACGTAGGTGATTGTGCCATTGGCCAGGCCAGTGACAGTGATATTCAGGGTGAAGGAATAGTCATCGTAGCTAAACTCTCCGGTGCCGGTCATATTGAAGCCTTGCGTGAAGGCACAGTCGGTTAGAGTGTATGCCTCGCCTGTGTCAGACGGTTCGAAGGTCCATGTGCCGCCCAAAGTGCAGCCGGTGGTGGTGGGCGTTTCGAGATCCCAGTAATAGTATTCGGGCAGGTAATAGAACTCCTGGCCCATCGAGTCCATGATACGCAGGATATTCATGTATTCATCTGCACTGCGCAGGGCAACCGGCCTGTAATCGCGGGCCACCACTCCGTCACAGACGGTGGGGCTGGTTGCGGGCATCTGGTCGTTGACCAGGAAATCGGTGACCAGACTGTCCACGCATTCGACACCCCAGCCGAAGATCACGTGCGGGCCGCCAGCTTCAACGACCAGCGCACCGTTGGCCAGATGTTCAGCCACGCTGCGTCCATTCGAGAGCGGGGTGGCGGGGTCGGCGGTGGAGCCGAGTACCAGCGTGGGCACATTTTCGAGGGTCAGATAATCGGGGCGGGGAACGTCGGTCTGAGCGGAAGGCCAGAAGACGCAGGGCAGGTCGCCATAGTAAATAGAACTGAAGCGCGGCATGGACGCTTCCAGCGGGTCTTCGGAGCGCATCCATGCTT
>CAZRCR010000347.1:0-3570 GCA_964598615.1 uncultured Anaerolinea sp. | reverse complement strand
CCCCACAGCAGTGGCTTGACGATGTCTCCACTCAGGGTGAACAGGTCGCCCTTTTTGGCCCAGGCGTAGTGCAGGATCACCGTCAGCCCGGCGAGATAGACCAGTCGGTGCAGCAATTTCCAGCGTTTCCCCATCTTGCGCATAAAGTGGTCGAAGGATGTTACGGCCAGCGGGAGCAGGATCAGCCCGGTCAGCAGGCCGACCAGGATGTACGGCTTTTCAACGGTCAGGCGGGCAATTTCCGGCAGGTCGAAACCGTAGTCGATGGCCACGAAGGTGATGAAGTGCAGACTGGCGTACAGGAAGGTGTACAAACCCAGGGCACGCCGACGCGGCGGCAGGTCCCGCAAGCCGGTCAGGGTGGTCAGCGGTGTGACCGCCAGTGTTGCCACCAGGAAGTACAGTGCGGCGCGTCCCAGTCGCTGCTCGATATCCTGGATGGGATTAACGCTCAGTCGTCCGGTCAGCGCGTCAAAGCCTAGCCAGGCCAGCGGCAGCCAGCCAAGCACGTGAACCAATATCCGCAGCCACGGAAACTTCTTACTCTTCACACTTCCTGCACTCTGATCTTAATAATTGACCCGCAGGTCCATCCCATCGTACAGCGATGCCACCTCGTCCGCGTAGCCGTTGAACATCAGCGTGTCACGCCGCCCCGGCTCTCCGATACGCCGTTCGGTGCGCTGGCTCCAGCGGGGATGGTCTACTTCGGGATTGACGTTCGAATAGAAACCATATTCGTTCGAAGCGATGGTGTTCCACATCGTGGCGGGTTGTTCTTCGGTCAGTTCGATCTTGACGATGGCCTTGATGGACTTGAAGCCGTACTTCCACGGCACAGCCAGACGCAGCGGCGCGCCGGTGGAATTAGGCAGGCTCTCGCCGTACATGCCGGTCACCAGCAGGGTCAGGCGGTGCATGGCCTCGTCCAGGCGCAGGCCCTCTGTGTAAGGCCACGGATAGAACGGACTTTTCTGGCCGGGGAACTGATCGGTGTCCATCAGTGTGGTGAACTTGACGTATTTCGCACTGGTCATCGGCTCCACCTCTGCCAGCAGTTTATTCAACTCGAATCCCGTCCACGGGATGACCATGCTCCAGGCTTCCACGCAGCGCAGCCGATAAACCCGTTCCACTTGCTCGAACTTGAGCAGGTCTTCGATGGCATAGGTCTTCGGCTTGTTGACCAGTCCGCCGACCTCCACGGCCCACGGCGTGGCCCGGAAATTCGCCGACAGCGGATTGACCGCCTGTTTGTCGGTGCTGAACTCGTAATAGTTGTTGTAGTTGACGATCTGGTCGAACGTGTTCGCCGGGTCGCCCAGTTCGTCGGTGGGAGCGGGACCGGACGGGGAGCCTGTCTCTGTTCCGGCGGGTGTATCCGTTGCGGACGGTACACAGGCCGCCAGCAACGCCGTGGCGCTGACAATGCCCGCCATTTTGAGCCAGTCGCGCCGGGAGAGATACAGCTCCTTTGGAGTGATCTCTGACGATGGAATGTTCACGTGCTTGAGTTTGTTATCCATAAAAATTGCTCCTGTCTCTATGCCAGTAAACAGGAGTAATTTTATCGGATTATGATTAACTTTATGTTAGATGCCTTCTCCGGATTCATAGAGCAGGATGGCTTTCTTGCGTGCTGACCCATAACGGTACTGCCCGAACTCGCCGGCCTGTCGCAGCACACGGTGGCATGGGATCAGGTAGGCTATCGGGTTGTGCCCGACCGCGCTGCCCACGGCGCGTGCTGCCCCGGCTTGACCGATCTGCCCGGCCAGACCCTGATAAGTTGTCACTTCGCCGGGTGGCAGGCGCAGCAACGCCTCCCAGACCTTGATCTGGAAGTTGGTGCCGAGCAGGTGCAGGGCAAGTGGCGAAGCCGACGCTTCGCCGAAGATGGTTTCTATCAGCGGAGATGTGCGCATGGGGGACTCGGTCAGGCTGGCATTGGGCCAGTTTTGCTTGAGTTCCTCCAGCGTGGAGGCGTGGCCGCGGTCCACGAAACCTAGAAAGCAGATACCGCGTCCCGTGACGGCCAACAGGCACTCGCCGAACGGGGTGGGGTGAAACCCGTAAGCGATGTCCACGCCCGTGCCGCGCGACCTGACCTCACCGGGGGTGACGGCCTCCGTCTGGACGAGCAGGTCGTGCAGACGGCCCGGGGAGGAAAGTCCCGCCTCGTAAGCCGCGTCCAGCACCGAGGTCCGCGCCAGGAGCGCCTTGGCGTTTTCCTTGGTCAAGAATTGCAGGAAGCGCTTGGGACTGATCCCCGCCCAATGCGAGAACAGTCGCTGGAAGTGATACTCGCTCAAGCCCACGTGGGCCGCCACCTCGGCCAGTTCGGGTTGGCGCAGAGCGTTATCTTCCAGGTAGCGGATGGCCTGCTCGACGCGGGTGTAATCTTCGGAGAGTTGGCGGAAGTCGGTCATGCGCCTATTGTACCGGCTCCCGCCCCGAGCGCCACCCGTTTCTTGCTTATTTGAAGTGGCGCGCGATCTCCGAGGCGTACTTTGCCCCGACTGTCTCGCGGTTCTCACGCAGCCAGTCGGCCAGGCGTGTCTTGCCACGCGGCGGCTCAGACGAGACCAGCAGCCCGGTCATCAGGCCGTCCACTTCCTCGGGGGTTAGCACAATATCCCGCACGAAGAGACTGATGAACTGCGCGGCGGTTAGTGCCAGGCGGGGCGGCAGGTGCAGGATGGGGCGGGGGTGTCCGACGCTTTCTCCAACCAGCCGCACCAGTTCATCGAAGGTGAAGATATCCGGCCCGACCGCGTCCCAGATGAAATTGTCGCTGCGGCTTCCGGCTTGCACGGCCAGCGCGGCCAGATCGTCCACGAAGATGGGCTGGAGTTTATACTGCCCGTCCCCGATCTGCCCGAAGAACGGGAAGCGCCGCAGCAGCCAGGCGATGTTGTTAATTAGGATGTCCTCCGTTCCGAACAAAACAGTGGGACGCAGGATGGCATAACTCATGCCGCTTTCGATCACGACCTGTTCGTTGGCAGCTTTGCCCGAGAAATACGGCAGGTGCGAGTCCGCCGACGGGTTGGTGATCGAGACATGCACTATGCGCCGCACCCCGGCGGCTGCGGCGGCGCGCACCAGTGCCTGGGTGTGGGTTACGGCCCGGGGCTGGGTGTTGCCGCCCTGGTCAAAGCGGATCCAGTAGGTGTTATAGAGCACATCTGCGCCGCGCAGGCTGCGGGTCAGGGCGGATTCGTCGAAGTCCAGCGGGAAGGCTTTCACCTGTCCGCCGAATGGGTCGGGGCGGTTGGGATGTCCGGTCAGGGTGATGACCTCGTGTCCCTGCGCCAGCAGGCGGCGGGTGATGTACTTGCCAGAATATGAGAAGGCACCGGTAACTGCGATTTTCATTTTTTTCTCCTTTGAGCAACAATAAACTAACCGACGGCGGGCAGCCTCGGTTTGAAACCGGCGGTGGATGCCGCCGGGAACACGCTGTATCTATTTCAGGATCTTGAGCACGGTCTGGACAGTGTTCAGTCCCAGACTGTCCAGCCGGGTGACGGCGTTGGTGAGACTGTCGAGGGCGTCGAAGAAATCTTG
>CAZRCR010000346.1:0-3595 GCA_964598615.1 uncultured Anaerolinea sp. | reverse complement strand
TATCGAGAATCGTATTGTTCCCCTGATGTGGAAAACGTGCGAGATTCCAGAGCACCTATCCCGACTGACCTGGGCGGATTTTACCGATCCCGCTGCCCCTGATCATGATGCCTGGCGGCAATTGCTTCGTTCCTTGGGGGTACCGGAAAATAAGATCCGACAGGTGGAACGGATGAAGCCAGACGAACCCGAATCGGAGGTTGAGGTCAAGAAACCGTCACGCTTGACCCGGAACTTGCTGGTTTTCCTGATGGGTTTACTGGTGCTCGTGATTGTGGCTGTCATTGTCGTGTATAGCCCATCGATTTTTCCGGGATTGCGTCCCCAGCCAACTTCGACTGTGACTGCCACTTTCACCTACACACGACAGCCAAGCGCGACGGAGGAACCATCTCTTACAGTAACGGTTTTGCCTACCAGTACAGATACGGAACTTCCCACGGAGACGCAACTGATAGATACAGCTATTCCTACTATTGACCCGACCTGTATCGCTGCCAGCAAGTGGGTGGCATTTACGTCTTCGGCATCGGAAAGTCCGGTGCTTATGGATGACAATTGCTATGATCTCAACCAGATGGGAATTTCACTCGACAATGGAAAATATTCGTTCTACCTGTACGGGACCAACCGGGCAGATTTCTATGGCATCTCATCCAAGCTTTCCACCAATACGACGGTGACCTTAACTGTGAAGGTAAAAACGATCCGGGAGGGTGAGTTCTGGCTTGGAATTTCAGAGAACGAGAATCCCGAGCAAAACGGTGTCTATTTTGTGGTCCGTGATGATGGTTTGTTCGATATCCGCGTTTATAACAATGGTCACTGGTCGATCGACTCTGCCGGACTTTCATCCCCCATTGATACAGGAAAGGTATTCGATCTGCAACTGAAGTTGAGCGGGAACAAATTAACCCTTGCCATTTTGAATGGAGGGTGGAGTTCTTCTCCCATTCAGGTGCCGTTCTCACAACGGATGCTGTTTATCGGGATGCGTCCCTATGCCACCGGCCTTGTGGATGCGGAAGTATCCGATATTTCAATCCCGTAAATAAATTGCTGAACGAAAACACGCCCTGAACAGGGCGTGTTTTGTTTTTGCCTTATATTCTTCTTACGCTTTAGTGACTGCCGCAAATACCATCGGACGGCGACCGGTCTGTTTGTGCAACATGCCGCGGACGGCGTCGATAATGAGTTTTTCGTCTTCCAGTCCGCCGCCGTTGACGATCGCCGTCACCTTCTCTTTCACCGCCGGGATCAGGGATTCGGCGTCTTCAGGGGAGATGAAGCCGCGCGTGATGACTTCCGGTTCGCGCAGCAAGCGGTTGGAGTACTTGTCGATGGTGACGGAGATGAGCACAATGCCCGAGCGGGCAAGCTGTTCCCGTTCGCGCATCACTTCCAGGTCGATCTCGCCGACGCTGTCGCCTTCGACGAAGATGTAGCCACCGGGGAGGCGTTCGCCCAAGCGCAGCTTCCCGTCCACAAGTTCGATCACCTGTCCGTTCTCGGCCACCACGATGTTTTCGTCGGGGATGCCGACCTGGCGTGCCAGCACGGCATGACGCTTCAACTGGTGCAGTTCCCCGTGGATGGGGACGAAGAACTTCGGGCGCACCAGGTTCAGGAGCAGTTTCTGCTCCTCGGAACTGGCGTGACCGGAAACATGCACTGGCAGAACGGACTCGTATACCACTTCCGCGCCGCGGCGGATGAGACGGTTGATGGTCTTGTTGATGGCTTCCTCGTTGCCGGGGATGGGATGGGATGAGAGTACGATCGTATCGCCGGGTTCCACGTCGAACTGGCGGTTCGAGCCGGTGGAAAGCCGGCCAATGATGGATGACGGTTCGCCCTGTGAACCGGTGCACATCAGCACTACATCCTTGGCGGGCAGGTGCAGGGCTTCCTCGATGCTCACCAGGGTGGAATCGGGCACGGTGAGATAGCCCATGTTACGGGCGATCTTGGCGTTATCGACCATGCTGGTGCCCACGAAAGCCATCTTCCTTCCGTGGCGTACGGCGGCGTCGGCCACCTGCTGCATGCGGGCGATGAGCGAGGCAAACGTGGCAATGATGATGCGCCCCGGTGCAGTGCGGAAGACCTCGTCGAAGGCGGGACCAATGACCCGCTCGGACTGGGTCCAGCCGGCGCGCTCGGAGTTGGTCGAGTCGGCCAGCAGTACGTTCACGCCGCGGGCGGAGAATTCGGCCAGTTTGGCAAAATCGGTCGGCCAGTTGTCCACCGGGGTCTGATCGAACTTGTAGTCGCCGGTGTGGACGATCAGTCCCGCCGGAGTGACGATTCCCAGTCCGATGGCATCCGGGACGGAGTGGCAGACGTGGAAGGTCTCCACGCTGAACGGTCCGATGCGCACCGTTTCTCCCGCCTGGACGCTGCGTACCTCGGCCCTGCCTGCCAGTCCATTCTTGGCAAGCTTGACCTCGATCAGGCCCTTGGTCAGTGGCGTAGCATATACCGGCGCGGGGACTTCGGCCAGCAGATGCTGGATGGCACCGATGTGGTCCTCGTGGCCGTGGGTGATGATGATACCGTCCACGCGGTCAGCGCGTTTGCGCAGGTATTCGAAGTCGGGGATGATGTAATCCACGCCGAGCATGTCGTTATCGGGGAACATCAGCCCGGCATCCACGACCAGGATGCGGCCATCGTACTCGTAGGCCATCATATTCTTGCCTACTTCACCGAGGCCTCCAATGGGGAGGATGCGTAGAATTTCTTTTTTACTCATGAGTTTTCCTTTCTTGAACTGTCCCGCCTGTGCTCTTAAATACAAATAACACAAAATTCCCCGTGCTGTCGCAGGGGAGTGGCGAACAGATGAATTGTAAGATTACTAAACTGCCAGAGGCAGTGAAAGTCAAAGTTGACGAACTTCGTCAGTATAGCAGGGCATGGATGGATTGTCAAACTGCCCGAACGTCAGTCAGTTCACTGACTATGTTGGTCAGAAAGACATCAGCCACGCACGGGTCGAATAATTTGCCGCTGTTATCCCGGATGTACTCGATAACCTTTTCCTGCGGCCAGGCACTGCGGTAAGGCCGGTCGGTTGTCAGGGCATCCCATTTGTCCACAACAGCGAAGATTCTGGCCGGGAGCGGGATTTCCTCGTTTTTCAGGCCCTGCGGGTAACCACTGCCATCCCAATTTTCGTGATGGGAGTATGGAATGCCCAGGGCGGGCTGGAGATACTCGATATCCTTGAGCAATTCGTAGGCATAGGTTGGATGTTGTTTGATGATGGCCCATTCCTCAGGTGTGAGCGGGCTCGGTTTTTTGAGGATCGAGTCGGGAATGCCCATTTTCCCGATATCGTGCAACATGGCGCCGTAATAGAGATACTTTAATTCCAAATCGTTCATTCCCAATTTTTTACCGAGTTCGATGGTCAGCTTCATGACCCGGCGGCTGTGGCCTTCGGTTTCCTTGTCGCGCAATTCAAGGGCACGCGCCCATCCTTCCAGGGTGGTGGCATATGCCTTTTCGAGTTCCCGGTTGAGTTTCTTGATTTCCAGTTCGGATTGCAGCCGCTTTTCCGCTTCTTCGCGGTACATGACAATGGATT
>CAZRCR010000345.1:0-3607 GCA_964598615.1 uncultured Anaerolinea sp. | reverse complement strand
TGATGTTCTCGCGGATCGAGCGGCTGAACAGGAAGGGTTCCTGTTCCACGATGCCGATCTGTTTGCGCAGGTACTCGCGCGGGTATTCCTTCAATTCTTCGCCGTCGAGCAGGATGTGCCCGTCGGTGTATTCGTGGAACCTCGGCAGCAGGTTGACCAGGGTCGTCTTGCCGGACCCGGTCGAACCGAGCAGTGCCACAGACTGCCCCGGCTGGACCTGGAAACTGATGTCTTTCAGGACATCGCTGTTCCCGTCGCTGTATTGGAACGAGACCTTGTCGAACACGATCTCGCCTCGCACTGGACCGTTGACCTGTACCGAGCCCTCGGTCAGGGGTTCACGCTCCTGTTTTGCGATTTCCATCAGGCGTTCGTAAGATACCAGCCCGGTCGATGTGTTGACGATAATGCGTCCCAGGTTGCGCATCGGCCAGATGAGCCAGACAACCAGCCCAACGTAGGCCGGATACGAGCCGATGGTGATCTCACCACGGATTGCCAGGATAGCGGCAAAGATAAAGCCTGCCAGCATCTGGAACCCGCACAACAGGTCTGAAAGCGGCCAGAAGAAGGAGTGCATGCGCATCAATTTCTGTCCGCGCAGAAACTTCTCCCAATTGTCCTTTTCGAACTTGTCCATCTCGTAGCGCTGACGGGCAAACGCCTTGACCACGCGGACCCCGGTTAGATTCTCCTGCAGGGTGGTGGACAGCTTGGCTTCCTGTTCCTGGTACTTCTCGTACGCCTTGGTTACTCTCTTGAAGAACCAGGCAGAGACCACGACGATGATCGGCACAACCACCACGGAGCCGAGTGCCAGTTTCCAGGAGAGCAGCCCAATGGCAGTGAAGTTGATGACGAACAGCAGGATGATACGTCCCACACCAATGGCCTGGTCGTTGAAGAAGGTGCGGACCGAGTCGACATCGGATGTGACGCGTTCGATCAGGTCGCCAGTGGGCGTCTTGCTGTGGTAGGCAAAACTCAACCGCTGGATGTGGTCGAACAGGAAGTTGCGCAGGCGGCGGGTAATATTCTCGGCGGAGTAGGAAGCCAGCCGGCTGGACAGGTAGGCGAAGCCGCCCTCCACGAGAGCCAGACCGACGAATCCCAGGGCGATCAGGATCAGTGTCCGCGAAAGCGTACCGGCGAACGGCGCAGTGTTCCCAACGACTGTGTCGGCAAAGTTGCGCAGGAGCAGGTAGGTGGTCGTTTTGGCCAGGGCGGAAATTGCCAGCGCCAGGTTGGCTGCCAGGTAGGCGGTCCGGTAACCGGTCATCATGCGCAGCATCCCGGCCAGTTTCTTTTTGCCGAGGGCTTTGCGGAAGTCGAAGTATGTTGTAGAAGCAGTTGTGTTTGCCATAAAGAGTTCCGTTCTTTTGTAGTGGCGGATTTGTGTGTCCGCCTAAGACCATAAAAAAACCACGGTGCGGGAGTGCACCGTGGCGTTATCACGAACCTGTGTTTGACCGTTCAGTCAACAGGCGCACTCCGAGAAGGTAGAATCATGCCCTTAACAGCAGAACTGCGAACACAAAGGGTCATGAATGGGGTGTTTGACATGAAGTGCGCCTCCTTTCCTTAGAAGTTTATTAACAGCGAGCCGGAGTTTATCTCGCCTTGCTGGAAATGTCAAGCATCTGCGGATGGAATTTCTGCAACTCGTTGGGTCAGATCATTGATCCAGCGTTTCGAAAAGTAGCGCCACAACCCGGCGGTCAATTTGACGGCTTCCTCGCTAAGCGTGAGCGCGTAAACGAAGTGAATGGGCAAACCAAACAGGAAAGCACCTGCGGCCGTGACCGGAACGCCAACAAACCAGATGACCAATCCATCGAGGATGAGCGAGAATCGTGTATCGCCGCCGGAGCGCAGGATGCCAATGATAATAACGTGGTTCGATGCTCGTATCCACATACCCATGGCCATGACGGTTAGTATGAGGCGGGCATCGGCAATGACCTCCGGGCCAACCTTGTAGAACTGGAAGATGTTCCCGGCGAACAGGTATACCAGAACTCCCATCAGCATGGCCCCGGTGCCTTGCAGGAACAGCGATCGTCCGGCATATCGGAAGGCTTTTTCTCGTTCGCCTTCTCCGATGATGTGGCCTACCATAATGGATGTGGCGGTGCCAAGGCCGAGGAACAGAACGAAGGCCATCTGGTCAATGGTGGAGACGATGTTGATGGCGGCCACTGCATTTGTGCCGATGTGTCCGTAGATGGCGTTATAGGTGGTGATGCCGAGCGACCATAAGGTTTCGTTGGCGATGACCGGCAGGACAGGTTTCATCACTGCGGCCAGGAATTTGAAATCGATCTCCAGCAGGTCGCGCATACTGGCGGCGATGGGGCTTGTCTTGTCGCGGTAGACCAGTCCCACCATGGCCAGACACTCCAGAGCGCGGGCGATCAATCCGGCGATTGCCGCCCCGTCGATGCCCATCGCGGGCAGGCCAATGGCTTTGATGCCGAAAATCAGCGGATATGCCAGCAGGATATTGAACCCCAGGGCTGATGTGCTGACCACCAGAGGAAGGCGGACATTCCCTGTGGACCGCGAAGCTGCCCCATAAGTTGCGCTGATGGCGTAGAACGCGTAGGACCAGCCGAAGATGCGCAGGTAACGGCTTCCCAACAGGATAACCTGTGCATCTTCCGAATAGATTTTGAGCACGGTGTCTGGGAGAAAGGTGGCAATTGCCCAGAAGAAAAGCGCGGCAAGCAGGCCCAGCTTTACGGTCAGCCCGAGCACGCGGCGGATGTTGGTCACATCCCGTTTGCCCCATAACTGGGCGATGAACATGGCGGCCCCACTGATCACACCAAAGATAACCAGATTGAGCAGGAACCAAACCTGATTTGCCAACCCTACCGCGGCGACGGAAGTCTCCCCCAGTTGGCCGATCAGCATCACTGCCACCATGTTGAGCGAGGAAGTAATGAAATTTTGAAGGGCAATCGGAAGAGCGAAGCGCGCCAACAGGCGATAATATTCTCGGTCGCGGAAGAAGTTTATGATGGCCGGGACAGGATTGTTCACTGAGTATCCTTTGGACAGAAAGTCCGCCAATTATAAGCGTTCATTTCCATTGCGATAACCCTTTTTTTCTTTCGGCCAAAAGAATTGGGAGTAAAATCAGCCAGTATTCCAAGTTCTGGTTTGTAGAATATTATTGTTGGAGAAATAGGCTGCCATGACTGAGATCGAAAACCTGGAACAAGGAATTGCTGCGCTGGAAGCGCAGCGCGCCACGCTGGGGGATTCTGTTGTGGATGCCATGCTGATGCCGATCCGCGAACGGCTGGCCGCTTTGCGGGCGAGTCTTCAGGCGGATGCATCCGAACAACGCCGACAAGTGACTGTCCTATTTGCTGATATTTCCAGTTTTACGGCCATGTCCGACAAATTGGATGCCGAAGAAGTGCTGGACCGGATGCAGGCGCTCTGGGCTATCCTCGATCAAGTCATCACGTCTCATGACGGGGTGATCGACAAGCACCTTGGGGATGGTGTGATGGCGCTGTTCGGTACCCCGGTTGCCCAGGAGGACGATCCCGACCGGGCTGTGCAAACTGCATTGGAAATGCAAGCCCGCATCAAG
>CAZRCR010000344.1:0-3625 GCA_964598615.1 uncultured Anaerolinea sp. | reverse complement strand
TGTTTTGACGGAAAACTCCGACCCTGAGATTCCTCTCCTTAGCCGGACGAATCTACCCATCTGGCGCGACGCACTCCTCGTGACAATCTTACGGCAAAACCGTGAACACACTGCCTGCGCCGCGGCCGTAGACATCCGGGAAGTAGAACTCCTCGGCGGTGGTGGGGATGACGTTGTAGGCGCCAACCGTGGAGGCACGCGCCAGGTAGGTGTAGACGTACGTCCCGGCGGGCAGGTGGTCGGCGGAAAGCACCACCTTCTCGTCGCGCAGTTCGGTATGATCGAACCACCACCAGCCCCAGCCGCGCTTGAAGTAGTCGGTGTAGGTGTACTGAGTGGGCACGTACACATCGGTCAGCAGGGAGGCATCGATGGCTTCGAGACCGGCGGGCAGCGGGTCATCGATCAGCAGGTAGTGCAGGCTGGCAGGGGCAACGATGGTGATGCGCACGCGCACGATCTCGCCGCGGGCGATCTCGGTGATGGGATGTTTGTCGTCGTCCAGGCTGAAGTACTGGCGGGTGATGCTGATGCCGTTCTCGTAGGCGTCCACTTCGGTTACGGGCGGGCTGGTGCGCAGGAAGGCGCTGTAGTACAGGTTGCCGGGGCCTTCGCCACGCGTGATGACGAGGTAGTTCAGGCCTTCGGTCAGCGTTTCCACGGCGTCCAGTTGCAGGGTCACGACCTCGTTGCGGTTCTCGGCGTTCACCTCGCCCTGCTGGAGCAGGTCGCCGTTGATACCCACCGCGTAGCGGTAGTTGGACTCGAATTCGCCGGTGGCGGTCAGCCAGTTGACCAGGGCGGTCAGCGTCCAGACGGTCTGCTGGGTGGATTCCCAGCGGCTGTCGGAATGATTGGTCACCAGCCAGCGCACGGCGTTGGCGGTGATGGGGTTCTCCGGCTCCATCTGCACGAAGGCGTTCAGCACGATGGCGGTGGTGCGCAGGTCGGAATTCCAGTTGTAAGTGTCGATGGACGATTCCTCCCAGTGGGCGCCCGAGGCCGAAAGGGTGGCAGCCGTGACCAGGTCCGAAAGGAGCGTGTCGATGCGGGTGTCTTCCGGGTTCTCCAGGTACATGGCCTGCGCCAGGAAAGCCTTGCCGAAGATGTGCAGGCGGTCGCGTTGGGTGTAAAGGGTCTCGATGCGGCCCGCCTGGTGGCGTCCGGCGCGTTCGAGCACGTAGATGACGAAGGCGCGGGCGTTGTACTCCCAGGCCTGGGCCTTGTTCCCCAGGCTGAAGGTCGAATTGGTATTGGCCAGGTATTCCGCGCCCTGTTCGATGACGGCCCCGGAGACCTCGTACCCGCCGTCGCGGGTTTCCAGGAGGGCGTAGAGCACGTAGGTGGTGGTGATGCCGTGGCTTTCACCCGGCCACCAGCCCCAGCCGCCGTCGTAGTTCTGGTTGGCGTAGATGCGCTGCAGGGCGGTGTTGATATTGTTGTCGAGCGTGGTGGCCAGGGTCTCATTCTCCTGGCCGGAGGCTTGCAGGACGCGCATGTTGAGAACGTTCGCCACGAGCCGCGAAGCGGTCTGCTCCATGCAGTTGTAGGGATAGTCTTCGAGATAGGTGATGCCGTCCTCGATCGACGTGGACAGGGTGGGGGAGAGCGTCAGCGTCAGGGTGGTCTGGTCGTTGACGTTGTAGGACGGCACCTGCAGGACCTCCGTGATGGAGGTGGCTTCGCTGAGGATGCCGGAGGTGCCCACCGTTTCCTCGACCGTGTACCGGTAGACCGGGATGCCCCCGCCGTCCAGCGTGCCGACGGGCGGGACGCTGGTATCTTCGTAGTCGCCGCTGACGGCGCGCACGAGCAGGTCAGCGCGGCTGACATCGTCCTCGACGCCGGTCTCCCAGGTGAGATAGGCCTGCCCGTTGGCGGGCACGCTCACGGTCTGGGTGGGGGCGCTGAGCAGTTTCAGCCCTTCGGCTTCCAGACTGACTTCCACGTCCCGGCTGGCGTCGGTGTTGTTGAAGACCGTGGCGCCGATCACGGCGCTGTCGCCGGCGGTGAAGAAGCGCGGTGTTTGCAGGTTGACGAAGATTGGCTTGGTGCTGACCAGTTCGTGGGTGGCCTGCCCCACGCGGGAATCGAGCGTGGCGGCGCGCACGTCCATCACCCAGGTGGTCAGGTTATCGGGCAGGGTCACGGTCACCTGGGCCGTGCCGTCCGCGTCGGTGACGACCTGCGCCTGGAAGAAGGCGGTGTCGCGGAAATCTTCGCGCACATCGATGATGCCTTCATCGCCAACGCCCTTGCCGCCGCCACCGCCGCCGCTGCCCTCGCCCTCGGGGCTGGTCTCTTCATAGTTCGAGTTGAAATCGTCGGCGTTCATGACGATGCCCACGGAGGTGATGACGTTCAGCGAGCGGACGGGATAGAAGGCGTCCAGGATCGGGCTGGAGTTGGCCGGGGCGAGGGCCAGCAGGGCTTTGTCCACCAGCGAGAACGACAGGTCGGCCTGCACAGGGTTCCCGTCCACGTCGGTGGTGCGGACGGTGTAGGTCACTTCGTCACCGGGTCCGGCTTCGGATTTGTCGGTGGTGATGCTCACATTCAGGGTCTGCTGGCTGGTATCCACGTTCAGGCGCAGGATGCCCATCTTGAAGTCGGGCTTGCCGGAGGTCTCTGCGCCGCTGATGACCAGCACCGAGACGTACGTGGCGGGGGTCATTTCGGCGGTGATGGGCAGGTTGTAGATGGTGCTGTTGTTGGTCAGCCGCACCACTTCGCGGCTGTAGATGTGGCCGCGTTCCACCGTCACCAGGGCGTAGGCCTGGCCCTCGAACGGCTGGGCGATCAGGATCTCGGCGGTATCGCCGGGGGTGTATGTATTTTGATCCGAAACCATCGTGAAGCTGCGGTCGTTGGTCTGCCGCCAGGGAACGTAGTTGCCGCCGGAAACCCACAGGTAGGTGGATGCCTTGTGGGTGTTCCCGCGCCCGTCCGTGACCGTGACGAGCGCCTTGTAGATGCCGCCTTCCTCGGGGATGAAGGAAATGCTGGCCAGCCCGTCCGCGTCGGTGGTGATGGTGGCGGTCTTGACGGGCACATCCTTGACGGTGGAGACCCAGCGCACGGTGCCGTTCTCGTCCTGTTCCTGAACGGAATACCACTCACGGCGGACGATCTCCACGCTGATGGTGTGGTTGGAGATGGGATTCGAGTCCCAGTCGAGGACGACCATTTCGAAGGTCTGGTCTTCCCCGGCGGCGCCGATGTATTGCCCGGACCGGATGCCGGCGTACAGTTCGCTCTGGTGGACGACCACGCTGGTATTGACTCCCACCACGTTGCCCGAGATGTCGGTCACGTTAGCGTAGACCTGCACGAGGCGGCTTTTGCTGCTCTTGCCGAGCGAAGCCGTGACCGGGATGGAGACGTGGCCGTTCTCGTCTGTGGTGGCATACCCGTCATCGAGCACGGAGGGGGTCTGCAGGTCCGGGTCGGACCAGTATTCGTCGCGGTCCCAGTTCGAGAAGCTGAAGCGGCTGTACGCATCGGAGGCGTTGAAGTAGAAGGGGGAGGACTCCATGTACCAGTACACGTCCGCCCCGCCCACGTTGCCTCCGGAGTAGTAGGATGCATCCAGGTCTATGGTGAAATCTTCGCCAGCCAGCAACTG
>CAZRCR010000343.1:0-3627 GCA_964598615.1 uncultured Anaerolinea sp. | reverse complement strand
TGATGGACTCGAACAGGTGCACCGGGATGCGGATGGTGCGCGCCTGCTCGGCGATCGACCGGTTGATCGATTGGCGGATCCACCAGGTGGCATACGTGCTGAACTTGAAACCGCGGCGCGGGTCGAACTTGTTCACCGCCCGCAGCAGGCCCAGGTTGCCCTCCTGGATCAGGTCGAGGAACGAGATGCCGCGTCCCAGGTATCGTTTGGCCACGCTGACCACCAGACGCAGGTTGGCGCGAATGATGGCCGCGTTGGCCTCGTCGGCGCGGGAGCGGATGACCTCGATCTCGGTTTGCAGGTCTGCTTCGGATGGCAGGTTGCGGTAGAGTGTGCGCTGGGTGGGCAGGTCGTGATGAGTCTGGATATGATGCAGCAGCCACCCGGCAAAGGCATCGGGGAAAAGGTAGAAGATGACGAACACATTGTAGGCATGGCCGATGAGACTGTCCCAGAGCGGGTCCTTGCCCCACAATTCGTGTTCCATATAGCTATTCAGGTAGGAGGGCGATTTGCATTCCCAGCCCTGGTGCAGACTCTGGGCTTCGGCCAGCAGGAGCGCCAGGTCAGGAACCTGCAATTCCAGGCGGGCGGCATCCTCGCCCAGGCGCGACCAGGCGGTCAGCAGGTCGGTCAGCAGGGCATGGAAAGCGGCGGTGACAGGTTCGTCGGGGTCGTGCTTGCCAATACGATGACGGCGCATCGTCAACAGGAGCACGCGGCGGCCTTCGATCATGGTCGCCAGGCGGAACTCGCTGGCAGCATCCAGCAGTTTCACCTGCCCGATCTCGCGCAGGTACAGGCGCACCGGGTCCTCGGCAAGCTCGGCAGCCAGTTCGGCTCGGTTCAGTTCGAGCGTCTCATCGGCGCCCAGGCCGTTCAGTTCCTCACCGGCAGGAAGGCCTTCCTCCTCGGCTTCAGCAGTCAGTTCAAGGTCATCTTCCGGTTCCGCATCGGGGGAACCGTTCTTCGGTGCGGCGCGGCCGGTTTTCGGTTCGGCGCCGGGGCGACGGGGGTAACGCGGGGTCGGTTTGGCTTTACGGGTCATCATCCCTCTTTTCGACGTCCGTTCTGCTTGACCTGCGCCTGGTCGAGACTGCGCAGGAGGGTGGTGTACTGCTGCACCATTTCGCGGTAGGAAGCCAGCGGCAAGTCGCCGGTTTGCTGGGCTTCCTCCTGGAGGTAACGCAACTGGTTGAGACTATCGTTGAGCGCCGTGCGGCGGATCTTGACCACCGCCCGGAAGATGTCTTCGATCAGGCGGTCATCCACCGGGTCGAGGTCCGCGGCTTGTTCGAGCAGGGCGCCCATCTGCGGAGCGAGCGACTCGGGCAGGTGGTCGATCAGGTAACGGTCGAGGTCACGCACATCCTGTTCGAGCGACTGGCGCACGAGCCGGAAGAACGCCTGATGGTCAGTATACCCGAAATCCTCGGCAGACATGCGCGCCAGGCCCGCTTCCTGGAGGGCGCGGTCGAGCAGGTTGAGCAGGTCGGGGCGGCGCAGGAGCACGCTGATGACGTGCGCCTCGGAACGGTAGGACGGCGGGACAGCATTTTTTTCTACCGGCGGGACGATCTCGCGCGTGCGGGCGGGGGTCTCGACCTGCGGCCGGGGCCGCTTCGGGCGCGGACCCCGAACCTGGGCGCTGCCGAGGGCGCGTTCATCTACCTTGAGGAAGCGCGCCAGGCGCTGACGGTAGGTATCGCGCTCCACCGGGTTGGGAATATCCTCGATCAAGGGTAAGACCTGGGAAGCGATCTCGGATTTGACTTTTGCATCATCGAGGTCGCGCCCGGCGGCCAGCGCACCCATCACATGGACAACGATGGGCTGGGCTTCGGCAATGAGCGACTTCCACTGTTCCGGGTCGCGCAGGACGATCTCATCCGGGTCGAGGCCGTCGGGCATGGTGGCCACACGCAGGTCGGCCTGCAAACGGGCCTCGTGCTTGAGCAGGCCGCGTGCATCGAAACCGAGTTCCTGCTCCCGGTCCAGGCTGGAGCGGGCAGCTTCCAGCCCCGAAAGGACGGCCTTCCGCCCGGCGGCATCCGGGTCGAGGGCCAGCACAATCTTGCGGGTGAAGCGTTTGAGCAGGCGCAACTGCTCCTCGGTCAGGGCGGTGCCCATCGGGGAGACAGCGTTCTCGAACCCGGCCTGGTGGACGGCGATCACATCCAGATAGCCCTCCACGATGACGGCCTGGTCGGCAGTGCGGATGGGCTTGCGCGCCCTATCCAGCCCGTAGAGCAGGTGGCTCTTGGAGAAGAGCGGCGTCTCGGGTGAGTTCATGAATTTGGGGAAATCTTCCGGGTCGAGGATGCGCGCCCCGAAGCCGACCATGCGTCCCTGTTCGTCGCGGATCGGGATCATGATGCGGTTGCGGAAGCGGTCCACGATGCCACCCGATTCGCGCCGTGAGACGAGACCGGCATCGAGCAATTCCTGCTCGGTATAGTTTTGAGACTTGAAGTAGGTCAGGGTAGTTTCCCAGCCCTGCGGCGAGTAGCCTAGGCCGAAGGTTTCAAGGGTGGCATCGGTAAGATGCCGTTTCTCTCGCAGATAATCCAGGGCAGGTTTCCCGGCCGGGCTGTGCAACTGCTGGCGGTAGTAGATCAGCGCGTCCTCCAGCAGGGTCCGCAGGCGGGCGTGGGCTTCCTTCTCTTCGGGTTTCTCGGCCTGGTAAGACTCGAGCTTCACCCCGGCCCGGTCGGCCAGGTAGCGCAGGGCTTCCTTGAATTCCCAGCCTTCCTTCTTCATGACGAACTTGAAGATGTCACCGCCCTCGGAGCATTGTCCGAAGCAGTGCCAGGTTTGCCGGTCCGGGGAGACGGTGAACGAAGGGGTTTTCTCGTTGTGGAATGGGCACAGACCGGAATAGTTCTTTCCGGTGCGGCGCAGTTTCACGGTCTCGGAGACCAGGTCAACGATGTCGATGCGGGACTTGATTTCGTCGATTTGGGACATGGTTGGGGCCGTTTATTTCGCTATCGGCGTGACTGAATTATAGACGCGGATGGGAGTCGGCGCAACTCGAATCACTGTAAACATCCTATCAGGGCTGAATAAGGAAGTAAAATAGAACCGTCTTTACCAGGCAAAATTCTTTCGAAGGTGTTCCCATGATCGTTGTTGCACTACCCGCGTATAACGAACAGGAAGTTATCCTCCCGCTGATCGAGTCCATCCACGCTGTAGCGCGCAAACGCTTCCTTGAGAAGGTCAAGGTTATCGTTGTGGATGATGGCAGTTCCGACGAGACTGCTGCGCGGGTTCGCTCCGTGGCGGGCGAGGACACGATCCTGGTCCAGCACCCGCACAACAAGGGATTGGGGGAAGCCATCAAGACCGGATTCCAGTCCGCGCTCGACCTGCCGGATGTGGATGTGGTGGTCACGATGGATGCCGACAACACCCACAACCCCGGGCTGCTTCCGCACATGATCCAGGTCCTCGACCAAGGCAACGATCTGGTCATCGCTTCGCGCTATCGCCCGGGAGCGCGCGTTCTGGGATTATCCTGGTATCGGGAATTGACCAGCAATGGAATGAGCTGGATGTTCCGCATCCTGCTCCCCATCCGCGGCGTGCGTGACTATTCGTGCGGCTACCGCGCCTACCGCGCCG
>CAZRCR010000342.1:0-3631 GCA_964598615.1 uncultured Anaerolinea sp. | reverse complement strand
AGTTCCTGCTGACCGACCTGCCAGACCTGTCCGCCGGTCACACCACCGCCGTGCACGACACGTCCCTGCACAACGCCCTCAACATCGGCCGCGGCATGGACATCCCCCTGCCCGCCGACGAGAATATCCACATCGTGGCGGTCGAGGCCGAGAACATCTATGATTTCTCCGAGTCGCTCTCCCCGGCAGTGGAAGCCGCGGTACCGGCCGCGGTTGAAAAAGTACTTGAATTGCTCAAGAACGTGTAGGTCACGCATCTTGCGTGACTTTACAGCAACAAGCCTGACTTCCGAAGTTCTCGAGACTTCGGAAGTCTTTTTTTGTTGCCAAAAGACAGGAAATGGTATATCCTTTCCAGGGAAGGGAAATTGCCATGAAAGAATACACCAACCTCGAACTGATCGAAAAAGCCAAAACCGTCCTCCGTCCACGCGAACTCTATCTCGGCAACTCCGCCGGGGACGTGGCCTGCGCCCTGCTCAGCGCGGACGGCAACCTGTACTACGGCGTCTGCATCGACATCGGCTCCGGCATCGGTTTCTGCGCCGAACACAGCGCCATCGCCGCCATGATCACTGCCGGGGAGAGCCGCATCGCTAAAATTGTGGCCATCTGGGGCGAAGGGACCGTCCTGCCGCCCTGCGGGCGCTGCCGGGAATTCATGTACGAGATCGACGCAGCCAATTTCGAATCGACCGAGGTCATCCTAAGCGAAGATCAGGTGGTAAAACTGAAAGACCTTCTCCCCCATCCATATCATGAAGTGTGGAAGAATGGATGAAAAAATGGCAACCAAACACCGCTTGATACCTCATATTTTTCTGATAAGCATATTAGGGGCATTTCTCTTTGGGTGCTCTACGGTAAAAACCACTCCCTTACCAGAACAAATGGATGAAAGCCCCTTTACAGGAAGCCCTTGCGCTGCGCCATGTTGGCAGGGTCTTTGGATTGGCGAATCGAGCGAAAGTGATGTCATGGCAATGCTGCCGACATTGACTTTCATAAAACAGGAGACAATCCAGGTATTTGATAGATCAATGCCGACCCTTGATTTAAGCACCTTTGCCCCTGGAGTAGAAATACGAGCTAGTTGCAGCACATCTTTTTCTCAACAATGCCTATCAATAGATGTTGTGGATAATGTTCTTACCGAAGTTACACTCTTCCTGAATTACGAAATCAGAGCAGATGAAGCGATTGGATATTTAGGTTGGCCCGATTACGTTGGATATCAAGATCTTGGCGCGGAGAAAATCATTTGCGGAGTTTACCTGGTTTGGCGTGACAAGCAACTCATCCTCACTTCGTCGTTTGAAGGAGGTAAAGCGTATGAAGAGAATTGTGGTGTAGTTCGCGATACTGGGAAAGTCGCATCTGACTTTTTGGTCTCAGAAATAAGATACGTGTCTTCCGCAGAAATCGAATATCTTTTATCAAACAATGCAGGTTTTTTTGAGTTTTCTGGAACAATCCCTGATGATGAGTAATAGAACATCCCTATAGATCAGCATCTGTGAGCAAATCACGAAAAAGGCATCCGAAGTCTGCCAGACTTCGGATGCCTGCATTAAGTCAACAAAATCCAAAATCAATCAAAAAAACAAGTTGGTATAATCCCCTCAAATTCAGAGGAAAGTTGTCCACAAACGCTGTGACTTTGCTCACTGTATTCTGCTCTCCAATCCAAGTAAAACTAACCCCGCAATGACCGCCAAACATCTGCTTATCTCCGGTGTGGTGCAGGGAGTCGGGTTCCGCCCGTTCGTCTACGGGCTGGCCACCCGGCTAAACCTGCGCGGCTGGGTCTGCAACACCTCCGCAGGCGTGGAGATCGTCATCAGCGGGGAAACTGTCAGCGTGGACGGGTTCCTCCACGCACTGACAGCGGAACTCCCGCCCCTGGCGCACATCGACCGGCTCGAGGTCCGCGACGAACCCGAGGGCGAGTACCCCGGCTTCGAGATCCGTCACTCGCTGGCGGTCGAGGGCGCCTTCCAGCCCATTTCCCCCGACGTCGCCCTGTGCGCCGACTGCGAGCGCGAACTGTTCGACCCCGCCGACCGGCGCTACCTGTACCCGTTCATCAACTGCACCAACTGCGGCCCGCGCTTCACCATCATCCAGGACCTGCCCTACGACCGGCCCAAGACCACCATGCGGGATTTCCCGCTCTGCCCCGACTGCGCCGCCGAGTACCAGAACCCGCTCGACCGCCGCTTCCACGCCCAACCGGTGGCCTGCGCCGATTGCGGACCCCACGTCTGGCTGGAGGGAGCGGAACAAGCCGAAGGTCTGGAAGCCATTCTGGCCGTGCGCCGCCTGCTGCGGGAGGGTCGCATCGTTGCCATCAAAGGTCTGGGCGGCTTCCACCTGGCCTGCGACGCGGCGAACCCGTCCGCGGTGGACAGCCTGCGCCAGCGCAAGGGACGCCAGGGCAAGCCGTTCGCCCTGATGGCCGCCGACCTAGCAACCGTCGAACACCTGTGCCGAGTGGAACCGGCCGAGCGGGACCTGTTGACCGGCCGCGAAAAACCCGTCGTCCTGCTCACCCGCCGCCCCGACGCGCCGCTGGCCGATGGCGTGGCCCCCGGCGTGGACACGCTGGGCATCATGCTGCCCTACACCCCGCTGCACCACCTGCTGCTCAACCAGAGCGACCCGCGCCTGTCTGCCGAACCTGTCCCGCCCGTGCTGGTGATGACCAGCGGCAACTTCAGCGAGGAACCGATCGCGACCGGCAACGCCGAGGCGCTCGAGGGCCTGGCCCCGCTGGCCGACGCCTTCCTGCTCCACAACCGCGACATCCATATTCGGTGTGATGATTCAGTGGTGAAAATTGACCGTGGACCGTGGACGATGGACGATGGTTCTTCCACGGTCAATGGTCCATCGTTCACGGTCTACCTGCGGCGAAGCCGCGGGTATGCCCCCTACCCTGTCCATTTACCGTTCGAGACGCGTCCCACCCTGGCCGTTGGCGGCGAACTGAAGAACACCTTCTGCCTGACGCGCGAAAAGTACGCCTTCCTGTCCCACCACATCGGGGATATGGAAAACGCCGAGACCTACGCCTCGTTCGAACAGGGCGTCGAACACCTGAGCCGCCTGTTCCGGGTTCAACCGGAGATACTCGCCTGCGACAGGCATCCGAGCTACTTCACCACCGGCTGGGCACAGCGGAACGCCCAAGTGCCACTCGTGCAGGTTCAGCACCATCATGCCCACATCGCCGCCTGCATGGCCGACAACGGCCTGCCCAACGAGCCGGTCATCGGCCTGTCGTTCGACGGCACCGGCTACGGTCCCGACGGGGCCATCTGGGGCGGCGAAGTGCTGGTGGCAGACTATGCCACTTATGAGCGCGCCGCCCACCTGGAGTACCTGCCCCTCCCCGGCGGCGACGCGGCCATCCGTCACCCGTGGCGCATCGCCGTTGGTTATGCGTCCGCCCTGGGGCTGGACGTGGACGGGTTGCCGTTCCTCGCCAGCGTGGACAAACAGGCCGTGAGCATCGTCCGCGCCCAGGTGGAGAAGAAGCTCAATGCCCCGTTGACCTCCAGCATGGGACGTCTTTTCGACGCGGTCGCCAGCCTGACCGGTCTGCGCGGCGAAGTGACCTATGAAGCCC